>NZ_JAACKB010000120.1 GCF_010892395.1 Sulfurovum sp. bin170 | reverse complement strand
ATGGCTTTAGCCCAATGCCAATGAATTAGCGAGGCTGAAGCCATCGTTTCCTTATATGCAATTTGCATTTTCGGAATCGGCGTGTTTACACCCGAACTCTTTGGTTCAAAAAAAGCTTAATTCATTGGCATTGGGCTTTAGCCTCGCAATAGGCGAAACTAAAGTTTTCGTTTCCTAAAAAATATTAAAATCTTCATCTTTATAGCCTTTCTAAAATACTCTCTAACACATAATAAGCCCTTTTTCCCTTTTAATCGCGTGAAGTTATGACACAATCAAGAAAAAAAATAAAAATTATTCCCATTAAAATTTATTTTTAATATAAAATAGTGTAAAATTCTCAACTTAATTATATCAAAATAACAGAAAAAAATATTTTATGTTCTTAGTTCATAGGGGGAAGAGTTAGAGTATATCACAAAAAGGAATAAAGCATGGAGATAATAAATCAGTTAAAAAGCAACTATTTCTCAAAAATGAAAGGAGAGATGAGAGTCTCTAGCACCATAAATTTTTCTGAAATACTTTGGTCATGGATAGGCTCATTTATTGGGATAGGAGCCGTATCTTTAGTCTTTTTTGATATTGTTAATCATATCGATAAGATGATGTTAATAGGCTCTTTTGGTGCTTCAGCTGTTCTGCTTTTTGCTGTCTCAGGTAGTCCTTTGGCACAACCTAGAAATGTTTTAGGTGGATTTATTATCTCTGCACTTATTGGTGTCACATCCTACAAACTCTTTTATCATGACCTTTGGTTGGCATCAGCCATCGCAGTCTCCACTTCAATTGCAGTTATGCAATTCACACAGGTACTTCATCCTCCAGGAGGGGCTACTGCTCTGATTGCTGTGATTGGGAGTGAAGATATTCACAGTTTGGGCTACTCTTATGCTCTACTGCCTGTAGGTATGGGGGCATTTATTCTTTTAAGTGTTGCACTGATAATTAATAATATACCTAAAAATCGTAGTTATCCTAGTTATTGGGTATAACACCTATAGAAGCAGACTAAGCTGTCTGCCTTTTATTGTGAATTTCTAACTCTACTTACTATTTTTCTCTATCTCACTCAACTCATCATAGGAAAAATTACGATGTGCATAACTAAAGATAATCGTATCTTCACGATAGATATGAAGTTTTAACAACTCAACTAGCTCTTTAGCTTGATTGAGTGCCACATCCAAGATGATGATTCGGCTTCTCTCATCAGGAATTCTAGAGAATAGTGCAAACATATTAAAGGTGACTGCTACTAACTGTATCGCTTTGACATGGTCATCCTCTAGGACATCGATAACATTAAAGTTACTATCTCCTTTGGAGTGACTACCCTCTGCATTCATCTTTTTGCTAATGAGTGGAAATAGTACCTTCTCTTCGTTTCGATTATGAACTGAAATTTCCTCGTCAACGAAGGTAAAAAACTCTCTCAGTTGCCCATCTATCTCTCTATCAACCTTTCCACTCTCAATAAACATAAGTGTCTCTTCAAATTTTTCTAATCTTTGAGAGTAAGTTTTATGCTCATCTGTGAGTCTTTGAAGAAAAGGGTGCATATCTTCATAGGCTACCTCATCCTCTTTGTTAGATGCACTATATGCATCTGGTGGGGAGAAAGGTGATGCGCCATTCTCTCCAATGTTAATCTCTTCTATCTCTGCTGTTGCATTCATATAACTCCTTTACTTTGGTGCGATAGCAATCGCACCCTACGATATTTAATTGTTCTTTGGTCTTTGAATATCATCCCAAGAGGTTTTTGGGTCTCTGATTGTTTTTCTGTTCCAATTCCATCTCACTACTTGATAAGGTCTTGTTATATAATGGAATGGTGCGACTAAAAAGTGTACCAATCTACTAAATGGAATAAGCAAAATGATTAAAAATGCTCCAACCACATGAAGTTTTACCAAGATTGGCATCGCTACCATCCCTGCAATATCAGGGTTAAATGCGAATATTGAGTGAAGATAGGGAACCATATTTGATGCGTACCAACTAGAACCCCATTTCATCTCTATTGCGATAACTACTCCAAGGATAAATTGAAGAATCAGTAGAACCTCAATAACTAAATCCATTCGATTTGTGACCACTTTGATTCTATCAGTAGTTACTCTTCTTATGAATAACATCACAAGACCAATGATAGCTAATACACCAAACATCACACCCACTATCTCCAAGATGACGAGACTCGTTCCACCAATAGAGGAGAAGAGCGAGGGGAAGAAAAACCCAATAAAGTGTCCTAAGAATATAACAATAATTCCCATGTGAAAAGCGACAGAGGCTGAAAAAAGCTTCTCTGTCTCTAAAAGCTGTGAAGATAGAGATGAGTATTTGAACCCATTTTGATATCTATAGATTGAGCCAATCACAAAAATTGCAAAGGCAACATAGGGGAGTGCCCCAAATAATAACATGTCCATATAAAACTCCTATTTAATTCTATATATTTTCTACAAAACTAGGAATCGGAAGGCTCTGCCTCCGTTGTTCAGGGCTAAAGCCTCCGACTCCAAATAAGTTTTTGCAAGTTCTCTTATACACCACAACTTGTAGGCGTACCACATGTATTAAATGTGGTGCTACAGCTGTTGGAACTTTTTTTACCCTCTTCAACCTCTAATTCACTTTTAAGGAAGCCAAAGAAACTTACATCTTCAAACGGTTTGTTCTCTTTGATAAGTTCAAAATCACTATCGAGTACGATATAGAGTGCTTTAAAGAGATGCAGAAACATACCCAATGGAAATGCAGGAATAATCAAGGTCTTATACTGCTTTTTGTAGAGTTTATCTTTCTGTTGCATACTCGATGGAGTGTACTCTTTCATCATATTCTCTACAGCAGGAGCGACCATTAATGTTGCCAAATCATTGAGAAGTTTTTTATCTCTCATCTTTGGGATAAGTCTTAGAACATTTCCAAGATGGTCAGATAGCTCTCCTCCACACTCATTACCTACGGCTTTGTGTTCCGCATTTAGATTGGATAGAACCTCTCCTCTAGTATAATCATCGCCATAAAGCACATAACCTATCTCTAGTGAGGTGACAGCTTGAACTTCAAATGATTTGGTATAGAGTTCTTGAATATCATAAGTATCCACAGGAAGAAGCTTCAAAAGCCCCTCCAACTCCACAGAAACAGAGGGGTACTCTGCTCTTAGAGCCTCTGCTACCTTAGTGATATGCTCTCGATAACTATCATCGGGATAGTCAAAAAGTTTAGAGAGTAGTCGGTATTGATTTAACTCCATCTACATACCTCTTACTGGTTTCTCAATAAAGCCAAATCCTGTACTACCTTTAACATCTGCCGTAGACTCCATCATCTCAATAGACTGCTCTCGGTGTGCAGCAGGAATAACAAATCGCTCATCAAATTTTGCCAAAGAGGTGAGATAGTAGATACCCTCTGCATCCTCTTCTGTGAGATTCACCTCTGCTAACGCTTGGTCTGATTTCTCTTGTGATATATCACCTACAGTTTTGTATCTTCTATAGATTCTAATCGCCATTAATTTTTTAAGCTTATCTACCATTAGTGCTTCATCACCTGCACCAAATAGATTTGCCATATATTTGATTGGGAATCTTGTCTGCTCAATGGTTCCAAAAATCTCATCAATAGAGGTGTCATAGAGCCACTTATCAGTCCAGTGTTTAGACATCTCGTTTAGCTCTGAACCATCACTATCATTCTCTTGAGTCACCGATGCCATCACTGGTAACAATGGTGGTACATAGAATAGGTTTGGCAGTGTTCTGAACTCTGCGTGTAGAGGGAGAGCTAGTTTCCACTCTTTTACAAACTTATATATAGGTGAATCTTGTGCCGCTTTGATAGTCGAATCTGGTACACCACTCTCTGCTGCTGCTTTAATCACTTCTGGGTCAAATGGGTCAAGATAGATATCCATCTGATTGTTGATAAGGTCGCCCTCTGGTGATGATGCAATCTCTTCAATCTTGTCTGCATCATAGAGTAACGCTCCAAGATATCTGATTCGTCCAACACATGAGTGCATACACGCAGGTGCTTGACCTGACTCCAATCTTGGGTAACAGAGCAGACACTTCTCTGATTTACCTGAGTTCCAGTTGTAGTATGCCTTTTTGTATGGACACGCTGTAATACACATTCTCCATCCACGACATACATCTTGGTCTATAAGTACGACACCATCTTCACCTCTTTTATATATAGCTCCTGATGGACACGAAGCGACACAAGCAGGGTTTAAACAGTGGTTACAGATTCGTGGAAGATAGTAAAATGCCATCTTCTCTAGTTGGAACATCGACTCCTGTTCAGCAGGTGTCAAGTTTGCCAAGTTGGGGTCTTTTCTTGCGAAATCAGGAGTTCCACTCAAATCATCATCCCAGTTTGGTCCCATCTTGATGTCGATAGGTTTTCCTGTGATGAGTGAAATAGGTCTTGCAACTGGTTGCATCTCTTGTTGTGGTGACTCAATTAAATCAAGATATTTATAGGTAAACGGCTCATAGTAATCATCAATAACAGGTAGATTTGGATTATGAAAAATATTCAATAACCCTTTCATTTTTCCTGCACCTTTTAACTTAATCTTTCCAGATTTAGTTCGCTCCCATCCACCTTTATATATCTCTTGGTCTTCCCATTTACTCGGATATCCCGTTCCTGGTTTGGTCTCAACATTGTTCCACCACATATACTCAGCACCTTTACGGTCTGTCCATATATTTTTACACGCTACGGTACAGGTGTGACACCCTAGACATTTGTCTAGGTGAAACACCATTGATATTTGTGCTCTTACATCCATATTATATTCCTTTTTCTAAAAAACATTTTCTAAAAAACAACTTCTGTCATCTTCTTAACGATAACATGAGTATCTCTATTTACAGCCACAGGTCCCCAGTAGTTAAAGTAGTAACTAAACTGCCCATAACCACCAGCAAGGAGATTTGGTTTGAGACGAACACGCGTTACGGCGTTGTTACCACCACTTCTCTTTTTACGCTCTTGTGAGATTGGCAGACCAATCGTTCTCTCAATAGTGTGATAAACTATCGTCACCCCTTTAGGTATTCTAGTACTCACAACTGCTCTGGTACAATAGACACCATTATCGTTGATAACCTCTACCCAGTCGTTGTCATTGATTCCCAACTCTGCTGCATCAGACTCATTTAACCAACACGGCTCAATACCTCTTGATAGAGTCAACATACGGATATTGTCCATATAGGTTGAGTGGATATGCCACTTACCATGAGGTGTTAGACAACTAAGAATCTTGGCATCACCATCTTTGACAGTCTCTCGCAGGTCACCATACGCTTCAGCTTTTGGAGAAGGCTTATAAGTTGGAAGATGCTCACCATAACCGATATACATCTCATGGTCGATATAGGTGTGCTGTCGTCCTGTTAGAGTTCTCCACGGAACCATCTTCTCTACATTGTAGGTAAAGGCAGCATAGGCTCTATTATCCATCATTAGCCCTGACCATACAGGTGAAGAGTGGTATCGGTGTGGTGCTTTTTGCAAATCTGTATACTGCATTCGCACACCCTCTTTGTGTTTAACGATATTTGAGAGGTCTAATCCTGTCTTCTCTTGAGCATTTTCATAAGCTCTAACTGCCAGTTTACCATTGGTAACACTCGATAGATTAAGTACGGCATTAATTGCAGATACATCCTCTTTTAGGGATGGGTACTTCACTCCATCAATCGTCTCGGTAGCAAAGTGATTTGACTCTATCATCTGGTCATAGAAATCATCAGTTCGATAACTACTTCCATGAGCCCCACCACCTTTGTTTCTCATGTTTCGACCAAGGGTTATATATTTATCATAAATCTTAGTGTAATCTCGCTCTTCAACAGCAATCTTGTGCATAGTCTTTCCAGGAATTGCTTCACACTCACCTTTGTACCAATCTTGAATGGTTGGTTGTGCTATCTCATCTTCGGTATCATGCCCCAAAGGAAGAGTTACAACATCTTTTATAACATCAGGGAGATGTGTTTTTGCCACTTCACTGGTCGCTTTTGCGATATTTTTAAATATATCCCAGTCGGTTTTCGCTTCCCATACAGGAGGAATCGCCGCAGAGAGTGGGTGGATAAATGAGTGCATATCAGTAGAGTTAATATCTGCTTTCTCATACCAAGAGGCTGATGGAAGAACAATATCAGAGTATAGTGCTGATGAGTCCATTCTAAAGTTTAGGTCAACCACCAAGTCCATTTTGCCTGTTGGTGCCATCTCGTGCCACTTCACCTCTTTGGTTTTATCTTGATCGGTTGCAATAGTATTGGTGTGAGTTCCAAGATAGTGCTTAAGAGCATACTCTTGACCCTTCATACTACCAGAGATTGAGTTTCCTCTCCAGATATACCATACTCGTGGAAAGTTCTCTTCTGCATCAATATCACCAATCGCATACTCCATACTTCTATCTTTTAGTGAATCAAGTACATATTTTTTGATACCCTCATCATCAGAGGCTCCACTTTTTTCTGCAATTTTCAATGGATTTTCACTAAACTGTGGGTAGAACGGCATGTGTCCCATTCTAACAGATTTGTATATCTCATCTGCCATGTGACCTTGGGTCATATCATTTTTTGGTACGGCGTTATATTTTGAGTGGAGACCATCATATCTATACTGGTCAGTGTTCATATAGTGCCAGATAGGAGCCTGTTGAGCTCTTGCGGTGTTATTCCAATCTTTTGCCATTGAGATATGTCCCCAAGAGTCAACAGGGGCTAGTTTCTCTTGACCAACATAGTGGTTCATACCACCACCATTTTTACCTATACTACCTGTAAAGATAAGTGCCATCGTAGCTGCTCTATAGATAAGGTTACAGTGATACCAGTGGTTTACACCAGCCCCAACGATAACCATATTTTTACCTTCAGTAACCTCTCCTGTATGACCCCACTCTCTAGCAATACTAATAATGGTCTTGCTATCAATTCCTGTAAATATCTCTTGCCACGCAGGGGTATAGGCGGCACTCTTGTCGGTATAGTCGGTTGGATAGTCGCCATCTAATCCTCTTGGCACACCATATTGAGCCATATGAATATCAAATGTAGTAGCCACTGCTATTTTCTCACCATTCGTAGTAGTGATGTACTTAACAGGAACCCCTCTTGTGGCTTTTCTATCAAGACCAAACTCATCAAATGATGCCAACAGTACTTCATCACAATCATCAATAAAGCTCAAAACTGGGTCATACACTTTATCATCAATAGCGTTTTCAAGCTTCATGTTCCATTTTCCAGTCTCTTTCTTATCCCATCGGTGTCCAACACTACCTTTTGGAACTACAAAATCGCCACTCTCTTCATCAACTTGGATAAACTTCCACTCACCATTTTCAATATCTTTGTACTGCTCTAGCTCATTGGCTCGAAGAAGTCGTCCTGCTCTTAGCTCACCACTGTCATCTTTTTCTAGTTTGACGAGGAAGGGAGTATCAGAGTATTTTTTCATATAGTCGATAAAGTAAGGAACTTGCTTGTCTACATAGAACTCTTTTAGCAATACATGTGTAATTGCCATCCAAAAAGCACCATCACTACCTGCGTGAAGTGGAACCCACTGGTCTGCAAACTTACTAACCATACTAAAGTCAGGTGCACAAACAATGGTTTTGGTTCCGTTGTGTCTAGCCTCTGCAAAGAAGTGTGCATCGGGGGTTCTTGTCATATTTAGGTTTGCACCCATGTCAATAATCATCTTGGCATTATACCAATCCGCACTCTCTCCACAGTCAGTCTGCTCACCCCAAATCTCTGGGAACGCTGGAGGAAGGTCACAATACCAGTCATAGAAACTAAGATTGACCCCACCAAAAAGTTGTAAAAATCTTGACCCAGCAGCATAACTCATCATCGACATCGCAGGAATTGGAGAGAATCCAACAACACGGTCAGGACCATGTTTTTTGGCAGTATAGATATTAGCAATAGCCATAATCTCATTTGCCTCATCCCAACTTGCTCGTCTAAATCCACCTTTACCTCTTGCCTCTTGGTAACTCTTTCTCTTTGCTTTATCAGCTTGAAGAGCAGCCCAAGCTTTCATTCCATCGCCACCATTTTCTGCTTTCTTCTCTCGATAAGCATCAAGTAAAGCTCCACGAATCAGAGGATACTTAATCCGTATTGGACTGTACAGATACCATGAAAAAGAGATACCTCTTTGACACCCTCTAGGCTCATAAGGAGGCAGTTTATCATCAAGCAGCGGATAGTCCAACTGCTGTGTCTCCCATACGACAATACCATCTTTGACAGCCACCTGCCACGAACAGCTTCCTGTACAGTTTACACCGTGTGTACTTCTTACTATCTTGTCGTGTTGAAATCTATTTCGATAAAACTCTTCCCACTTTCTTGTTTTTGGGTCAACAATATCTTGTATCCAGCTCATTCTATACCTTCCAAGTTGTTTTTAGTTGTCGGTCATATATCTCTTGATTGACTGACTTGTTTTTAACTTTTTTTCTTCCAAGTAGTGTTAATCCACCAAATATTCCACCTGCACCAACTAGACCAATAAGCCAAAATAGACCTGCTAAACCACCATCTGTTGATTCGGGGTTAACCTTTTTGAAAAAGGCAATCAAATCAGAAACCTCGGCAGGGGTTAACTCATGACCACGATATGCTTCTATCATTATTGGGGAAGGCATACTTTCAGCCTTCTCAACCATAAACTGTACAGTAGGTGCCATCGCCTCCCCACCATACATGGTTAAATCCTTTGCTAATGAACCACCACCTATAACTAGAGGGCTATTTACATTATGACAGGCTATACAAGCAACACCACCGTTTGAAAACGGTTTTGTTCCCTCAAATAGACCTGCACCATTATCTACTTCTGAGCCCAAAGAGGCTACGGATAGTAGAAAACTAAAGAGTACTAAACGATTAATCTTCATTGTGACTTCTCCTATTTTAATTGAGATTGTGAATTTTAGCATTTTTTTGTTATTAATACAACAAAAAGTTATAAATTCTGTTTATGAATATAATAAATTAAATTTTAGAAGAAAGGAGTGTTTAACTATATAGTTTATAACTTGTATTTTGTGGTTAGATTGGACAAAAGTCCAATCTTCATTAATGATTTTAGTGACTAATGTTTAGCTTTGGTATATCTAAACATCATAATCTTGATATATCTATATTGCCTAACAAGATTATCTGACACCGTAGTAAAAAATGAACGAAAAGTTTCTGTTTTTATAGTGAGATGTCTATACTCTTTGTTCTCTTCTTTCACATACAAGAACCAGTAAATTCCACCTACCAATACAGCACCACTAAAAATATTACCTAAAGTAACAGGAATAAGGTTACCAAATATAAAAGAAGATGTATTTAGTGTTGCCAAATCCCAAGTTGGATGAGTAAGCATAACTGCCTCTGCCACAGTTGGGTCTAGACTTGCTGTTATCCCTGCAGGAATGATAAACATGTTGGCAACACAGTGTTCAAAACCACTAGCGATAAATGCCATAACAGGAAACCAAGCCCCTAGAATTTTACCCATAGTATCTTTGGCAGATACAACCATAATAACAGCCAAACAGACCAACCAATTACAAGCAATACCCCTAATAAATGCTTCTGTAAATGTTAAATGAACCTTTTTATAGGCTAAGGTAACAGCATTCGCACCCACTTGCCCCCCATGTGCATCCCACATGCTACTGTTATAGATTAACCAGACGAGAAACATGGCTCCAATAAAGTTACCAATATAGACAAGCATCCAGTTGTTTAAAACCTGTTTGGTATTTAAGTTGCCATTTAACCAACCCATAGAGAGCATCGTGTTACCTGTGAAAAGGTCTGAACCTGCCACAAGCACAAGCACCAATGCGATGCCAAACACACCTCCACCAATGAAGCTAGTGAAACCTGCTCCAAATACTCCTGTCATATCATGAGTAACGGTAGTCATCAGTTGAGCTGCAAAAGCGATATAGGCTCCTGCTAAAAACCCTGAGACAAGAACTTTTGCAGTTGGCATTTTGACTTTATAGTCACCAATTCCT
>NZ_JAACKB010000119.1 GCF_010892395.1 Sulfurovum sp. bin170 | reverse complement strand
TGTAGATGAGCCATCAGGTTGTTATGATGATATCGAGCTTACAGATACAGTTGTAGCTTGGGGTTCAAACATGGCAGAGATGCACCCGATCCTTTGGTCGAGAGTAACTGACAGAAAATTATCAGATCCTGAAAGAGTAAAAGTTATCAATATGTCAACTTATACTCACAGAACTTCAGATTTAGCTGATACTGAAATCATTTTTTCACCAAATACAGATACAGCTATGTGGAACTATATAGCTAGAGAGATTGTATTTAACAACCCTGATTCAATTGATTGGGATTTCGTAAACAAACATATGGTATTTGCAGCAGCATCTCCAAATATTGGTTACGGTATGAGAAAATCTAGTGATAAGTCTATTAAAGAAGGTAAATATACTGCTTTAGAGATGGAAACTATTTCTAAAGAGATGAAAACAATCGTTTCTGAAAAAGAAGCTCCTGCACTAGAGCCATATGGTTACAAAGCTGGGGATGAAATGATTCATAACCAACCGGGCCTTAAGCACTGGTTGATTGAATTTGAAGAGTATAAAAAATCTTTAGAGCCATATACACTTGAGTATACTGCTAAAATCTCAAAAGGTGACCCTGATGAGTCTATTGAGAGCTTCGAAGCAAAACTTCAAGAACTAGCTAACCTTTATATTGAAAAAGGTAGAAAAGTAGTTTCTTTTTGGACTATGGGTATGAATCAACACACTCGTGGAACATGGACAAATACACTTTCTTACAATGTTCACTTTTTACTAAATAAACAAGCTCACCCAGGTGATGGAGCGTTCAGTCTTACTGGTCAACCTTCTGCTTGTGGTACTGCTCGTGAAGTTGGTACATTTACTCACAGACTTCCTGCGGATATGATGGTTAAAAATCCTAAACACCGTGCGATAGTTGAGAAAAAATGGGGTATCCCAGCTGGAACAATCAATGGTCAAATGGGACAACACATCATGCGTATCCACCGTGATATCGAAGATGGTCATGTTAAATTTGCATGGGTAAATGTTTGTAACCCTTACCAAGATTCTGCATCTGCTACTCACTGGATTAAAGCGGCTCGTGAAATGGATAACTTTATTGTAACTTCTGATGGATACCCAGGTATCTCTGCTAAAGTTTCTGACCTTATTCTTCCATCTGCTATGATTTATGAAAAATGGGGAGCTTATGGTAATGCTGAGCGTCGTACTCAACACTGGAGACAACAAGTTCTTCCTGTAGGTGACGCAATGAGTGATACTTGGCAATGGGTTGAGTTCTCTAAGCGTTTTACAGTTAGAGACCTTTGGATGAAAGATGTTAAAGTTGCTTGGGGCAAAAAAGATATGAAAGCTATTTCAGAGAAAGCAGTTAGAGCAGCTGGTTATACTCCTGAAACTACTATGTTTGAAATCCTATTTGCAAACGATAACGCTAAATCATATAAAGTTGATATGAACGATCCTGTTCAAGCTGGATATGATAACTCTGAGTCTTCTGGTGATAGCAGAAATGTTATTGGTTCAGACGGTAAAGTATTTGAAGGTTATGGATTCTTTATTCATAAATATCTTTTTGAAGAGTATGCTGCGTTTACTCGTGGACATGGTCATGATCTTGCACCATTTGATGTTTACCATAAAGTTCGTGGTCTTAAATGGCCTGTTGTTGATGGTAAAGAGACTCAGTGGAGATTTAATGCGAAATACGATCCTTATGCAGCAAAAGCTACAAAAGAGACAGGTAATTCACATGCATTCTACGGAGAATTCCTTAAAAAGAGACCTCAAGGTGACTTAAACGGAATCAAAAAAGATTTAAAACTAAGCTATGCTGATAAACCAGGTAAACATTACCTTAAAAACAAAGCTAAAATCTTTGCTCGTCCATACATGGATCCTCCAGAAATGCCAGATGCTAACTATGACACATGGTTATGTACAGGTCGTGTACTTGAACACTGGCACTCAGGAACAATGACTATGCGTGTACCTGAACTATATCGTGCAGTTCCAGAAGCATTATGTTATATGCACCCTGAAGATGCGAAGAAATTCGGTGTTAAACAAGGTGGTTTATGTTGGGTAGAGTCTCGTCGTGGTAGAGTTAAAGCTAGAGTTGAGACTAGAGGTAGAAATAGAACTCCAAGAGGACTAGTATTTGTACCATGGTTTGATGAAAAAGTATTCATTAATAAAGTTTGTCTAGATGCGACATGTCCGTTATCAAAACAAACTGATTATAAGAAATGTGCTGTAAAAATTTACAAAGCATAATAAATTAGATTAAGTTAAGGAAAGATTCGTTTTGAGCGAAAACAGACCTAAGATAGAAAAAAAAGAACCATTGAGTGATAGACGAAAATTTATCCTAGATATGGCACGCGGTGTTGGTATTGCATCACTGGGTGGGTTTATTTGGAGTGCTTATGTTGATGA
>NZ_JAACKB010000118.1 GCF_010892395.1 Sulfurovum sp. bin170 | reverse complement strand
TTTCTAATGCGGGTATTAGTGTTGATAGGTCAATTAGACTCTCTAGTACGATGAAGGTTGAAGCTAGAGTTGCTTTGGTTATTGGAAATCAAGACTATAGCTCTCTGAATGTGTTGAAAAATCCCATCAATGATGCTACTGCAATGAGAGATATTTTAAAAGAGAAAAACTTCTCTGTCATCTACCTTGAAGATGCTTCTCAGATGGAGATGGAGAGTGCAATAGAGAGTTTTGCCAATAGATTAAGCGTGGGAAAAGGTGTTGGACTATTCTACTATGCAGGTCACGGTATAGAGGTAGGTGGAGTCAACTATCTAATCCCAACTGATGCTAGAATCCCATCCAAAAAGTTTGTTAAAAGCAAATCGGTCTCCACAGATATTGTCGTATCTGCTATGGAGGAGGCAAAAAATAGGCTCAATATCGTTATCTTGGACTCCTGTAGAAGCAATCCATTTGGCAGAGATGGTTCAGGTGGATTAGCCCCACTAAATAGTGCCAGTGGTATCTATGTTGCCTATGCTACCGCCCCAGGGAGGATTGCAGAGGATGGGGATGAGGGGAATGGACTCTTTACAAAATATCTCATTAGATATATCAATCAGAGTGGATTAAAGATAGAAGATGTCTTTAAAAGAGTTAGAGAGAATGTTATGCGAGACTCCAACAATGCACAAGTTCCATGGTCTAGCTCCTCAATATATGGAGATTTCTATTTTACTCTACCTAACAAAAAAAAGAATAGCACAAAATCACTAACAGACCAAGATAACGGACTCTACACCACTCCAAGCTTTAAAACCAATCCTACTGATGTAACTATAGATATAGGAGGAGTTGAGTGGTATGAGAGGATGAGATTTAAGAGAGGTACATATATGGTTACCCTATCAAAGAGTGGCTACGTTACCAAAAAGTTCAAAATAAATTTTAAAAATGATAATACCATTAGCCTAAAAATAGATAAAGAACCGTTTCAAGAACCCGAAATGGTCAAGATTGAAAAGGGGAGTTTCCATATGGGAAGCAGGAGTGTAGATATTGATTATGATTTTGAGATAGGAAAGTATGAGGTGAGCGTGGGAGAGTTTAGAAAATTTATCAATGAGACCAACTATAAAACAGATGCCCAGAAAGGTGATGGGTGCTATATTGACAAGAGTGGCAATGGAGATTGGGGATATAAAGATGATACCAACTGGGAAAATCCAAACTTTCCACAAACGGACAGTCAACCTGTTGTATGTGTAAGTTGGAATGATGCCAAAGCATACACTAGATGGTTGAGCAAAAAAATATCTAAGCACTACCGATTGCCAACAGAGGCTGAGTGGGAGTTTGTGGCTAGAGCAGGTACAAAGAGTAAATGGAGTTTTGGAGATAGCAAAAAATATCTATTAGACTATGCAAATATAGCTGATAATAGTACAGATATTTCATGGAGAGAGAACTGGAATGATGGTTATAGATATACTGCTCCTACAGGAAGCTTCAGAGCAAACCAGTGGGGTGTCCATGATATGTATGGAAATGTCTGGGAGTGGTGTGAAGATTGGTACTTAGAGAGTTACAGTAGCCCAAAAACCAATGTAGATAGGAAAGTTTTTCGTGGTGGTTCATGGCATAATGATTCGGAATATACCCACTCTTCCAATCGTCACAAAGGTTATCCTACGGGTCGAGATTACAATAGTGGTTTTCGTGTAGTGAGAACTTTATAAAAAGGAGAAGAGTACAACTCCAATAAAATCACCAGTTACGCAGGATTTT
>NZ_JAACKB010000117.1 GCF_010892395.1 Sulfurovum sp. bin170 | reverse complement strand
AATTGAAAACCCTATATTTTCATATATAAGTAAGTATAAAATAAAAAAGTGTAAAAAAGATGTAGAAATATAAATTTTTCAAAAAAAATTAAAAATTCATCTCAGAGTGGGCATTACCACTCTATTTTTTTGGTATGTTTTTGTGTATAGTTATATTTTTTAACAGCAAAAATCAGATGATATAGTAGCCATCCAAATGATATAGTGACGAGTAGTGATGCTAGTAAAAATAGTAGTTTGGACTCTAATAGAGTAGAACTTACAAATGTGATAAGCATTGCAATATGAATTCTAAAATGTATCTTGGCTTTTTTGGGATGGATTACATCAAACATCATTGGGGCTTCCATATAGCCTTGGTTTGAGAGGTGAAACCATACTAGAAATGGAACTATTTTGTAGACCATAGCAAAGACTATGCTTAGGGCGAAGCCTATAAATGTCACTTGGCTTATGAATTTCATATTTTCATGCAGAGTTGTAATGTTATCAATTAGTACAATAGACATGCTAACAGTAAGAAGTCCCATACCCAAACGCCAAAACCATACAGTCGCATCTGAGGTTGGTCGTTTTCTCTTATATAGTCTATGGATTGTAACTCCTGCATAGATGATAAATAGAGTAGCTAAAAAAATATCTATAATATTGCTACTTAAACTTGCTAAAAGTGCAATAGTTTTTAGGATAAGTAGAGTAAAAATAGCTACGGTAAGATATTTGCTTATCCATTTAGGATATTTAGGGGTGATATAGAACATCTCAATGACTTGAAAAGAGATAGAGATTATGAGTAGAGTAATCCATCCAAATATGGCAAATGAGTAGTGAGCCTCTTTGATTTCCATAAATAGAGTACCACTATTGTAGCCACCAAGAGTTAATAGAAGATAGATCCCCAAGACAATAGCGATGAGGAAAGAGGCAAGAGCAAAAAGCATCCCTTTTGACGAGCTTGAGTGATCTTTGATTTTTATTATCTCTTTTAACATTAGTGTAGATGCGTGTAGAAGACCTGAACCTAGAAGTATGGCTGATATTAGTGAATAGTGAACAGTAAATAGTGAATAGTTGTTGAATGCTAATATTTGGGTTATGAGACCTATAACTAGTAGTATATGAGCAACCAAGGCTTTTTTTATGGGTGCTTTGATAGCTACCCCTGCGATAACAGGGAGCATCTGAAACAAGGCTCCTAACATAAATGATGCCATTATTCCTACTGCTAATATATGGATAACTACACTGTTTTTAAAATCCCCCATAAGATAGAGACCAAGTAGAACGCCAAATGCAGAAGCAGTAATAAAAAATCTAAGAACCACAGATATTGGGGGTGCTTGTTCTAATGAGAGACCACCTTGGTTAAACATCTAGTAGCTCCTCTAGGTCGGCTTGGGAATTTTTACAGATGAGTATATGCCAGTTCTCTTTGTTGTCTTGATGGGTAAAGTGGGCAAACTCTTTCTCTTTAGCCACTTCAATAAGAGGGATGGGTTTTTTTCTATGTATCATGTATAGATACTCCTCTTTGCTCATCGCCTGTAGGTGATTTAGGGCAAGTTGCAAAGGGATGGGGTGTGCCATCTCTCTTGCATCAAGTGGGATTTTTTTCAAAGTTGAATCTCTCTCATGGCTGATATTATCTCCTCTTTCTTATCCTGAGGAATCACTCTATCACACATCGCATAGAGCATCTGCTCCTCTTTCATATTGTGCTGTTGGAGAAGAATCATCATAGACTCTGCTAGAGATAGATACGCGTCTGTGTCTCGGTTTTCTACTGCTTCTGCCATT
>NZ_JAACKB010000002.1 GCF_010892395.1 Sulfurovum sp. bin170 | reverse complement strand
TTTGGTCATCTAGCAGACCCAAAGGTTGATGAGAAGATTTCACTAGCACTATTTAACCGTGCTGACCTATTTGAAGAGGATTGTATCGCACAAGCAAAAGAGGTTGAGTCTGTTGTTACGGCTTATGAACATCCAAGCAGAGTCGATTTGCGTGAGTTGGATTTTTGTACTATTGACCCAGTGACGGCAAAAGATTTTGATGATGCTATCTATTTTGATATGGAGAGCTATACACTGTTTGTGGCGATTGCAGATGTGAGTCACTATGTAGATTACTTTAGCCCTATCGACATGGAAGCCAAGCAGAGAGGATTTACAACCTATCTACCTCATAAATCATTCCCTATGTTGCCACGGGAGCTTAGTGAGAATATCTGTTCGTTAAAACCTCATATGGATAGATTGGCATTTGTGGCGAAGATAGAATTGCACAAAGATACTCTACTTCCTATCAAAGAGGAGTTTTTTGAGGCAATTATCCACTCTAAGAGACGATTTAATTATGATGAGATAGATAGAATCATAGAGAGTGATGGGAAGTATATAGAGGCTGAAAATGAGAAGAGGATTTTACAATATCTTCTACCTTTGCAAAAAATTGCCAAAAAGCTGAGAAAAAAACGACTTAGCACAGGTTTTGACTTTAGAAGTGAAGAGATAAAGCTTAGTATAGATGCAAATCATGAACTAAAGAGTACACAGACAGAGACAGGTACGGCATCACACTCACTGATAGAGGAGTGTATGCTTTTGGCAAATCAAGCCTCTGCTAAACGATTTGAGTATGGAATTTTTAGAGTCCACCTGCCACCTCAACTATCCAAAATTGAGGAGTTACTAGAGGAGTTAAGTGCTATTGGTCTCTTTGTATCTAAATATGATGATAGTCCATCGCTGATGAGAGAGATTCAAAAAGAGGCAGACAGATTGGGTCTAGCTAGTGAAGTGGATTCTATGATTATCAAATCTCTAAAACAGGCTACATATGCAGCAGATAATGAGGGTCACTTTGGGCTTGGATTTAGCCACTATAGCCATTTCACCTCACCAATCCGTAGATACTCCGACCTCATCTTGCACCGTCTTATCAAGACTCAACTAAGAGATGATGAACAAGAGAGTGATTATCTATTGCGAAATATAGAGCCACTATGTGCTAGGGTCTCTGAATTAGAGAGAGAATCCACTAAAGCAGAGTGGGATTTTAGAGATAGGAAATTGGCGAGATGGGCAGAAAAATATATTGGCAAAGAGTTTAAAGCACATGTTGTGGAGGTTGGAGAGAATGCAAAAGCAGTACTTGAAGCTGAGATGGAAGGGGTTACTGTAAATCTTCGTGGGGACAATGTAATGCTATTTGAGACTGTGATTTTGAGAATTGAGAGTGTGAGTATCGCTATGGCTAAGATTCAAGGAGAGTTTGTGGCTAAAACTGAAAAAGAGGTGATGGAACTATAACACTATCAATCTTACATTTAAAAGAATCTTAGCTATAATTTCAAAAATATTTTTATAAAAGATATATAAGGAATAAGAATTAAATGACTAATGTACAAAAAAGAAAAGAAAAACCACAGCTTCTAGCTGATTATGACCTAATATTAGATGATAAAATAAAAGTGTTCCTCTCAACATCTAGCCCCTTTGTTGATATAGTAGATGACTCTGTAATCAAATTCTACTCAAATGAGAGGCTTACTCTATCTAAGTTATATCCTATTTTAGACTCTATGGGATTTGAGGTAGAGAAACAGGTTGCGTTTGAGATAGAGGGTATCTTTGTTACTAAGTTTACCCTGATAAATGCTGATACAAAGTTAATTGGGAAACATAGCAAACATATCGAGAGTGTCATTGCAGATGTTATTGATGGACGGATTCCTAGTGACTGTAAGATATTGGGTTTGGCTTATAAGGTAAACTTCTCGACAAGAGAGGTAGAGCTATTTAGGGCTTTAGCTAGGTATCAAGACCAACTTAATCCAGAGTATAATTTTACACAAATTGTTAATAGACTTATGACTAAGTATATCTGCTTTACAAAAAACTCTCTTGCCTATTTCAAAGCGAAGTTTGACCCTGCTATCAAAGATAGAAAAAGCAAAATAGAGAGTGCCAAGAAGAAGCTTTTGAGTTCTCTAAGGGATATTGAGAATATCAATGATGACAAGATGGCAAAGATGCTTCTTCTAATTTTGGAAAATATCGTCAGAACAAACTACTATCTTAAAAAAGATACTATATCATTTAAGATAGAGACAAAAAATATCAAACATCTACTAAAAGGAGTCCAACCAAACTTTGAGATGTTTGTCCACTCAAAAGATATTGCAGGGGTGCATCTGCGAACTGGTCTCGTTTGTCGTGGTGGACTTCGATGGTCGGAGAGATATTCGGATTATCGTGAAGAGGTCAAATCACTTATGAGAGCCCAAGAGGCAAAAAATGCTGTGATTGTACCAAATGGCTCCAAGGGTGGATTTATTATTAAACATTCCGAGAACATTACTATGGAGAGATTTACAGAGTGCTATAGTGCCTATATTGATGCTCTTTTGGATTTGGTTGATAATCAGAATGGAACGCTCAAAGATGATAGGGTTATAGCTTATGATAAAAAAGACCCATACTTTGTAGTTGCCGCCGACAAGGGAACAGCATCTATGAGTGATGTGGCAAATAGTATCGCCGTAGATAGAGGTTTCTGGATGAAGGACTCATTTGCTAGTGGTGGAGAGAATGGATACCATCATAAGAGGTTGGGTATTACTGCCAAAGGTTCGCTCAAAGCTACACATAGATTTTTTATAGAGAAGGGTGTTGATTTTTACAAAGAGCCTATCACTGTTGTTGGTGTCGGTTCTATGGGTGGAGATGTTTTTGGTAATGGTATGTTGGAGAGTAAGCATTTTAAGCTTGTAGGTGCAATCTCTGAAAAGGATATATTTATCGACCCAAATCCTGACCCACTTGTAGCATATAAGGAGAGAAAAAGACTTTTTGGGGCTAAAAATGCTCATTGGAGTGAATATAAAAAATTCTCAAAAGGTGGTGGTGTATTTTCACGAAACAGTAAATCTATTGAGTTGACATCTGAGATAAAAGAGCTTCTGGACTATCATCAAGATACCATTGGGGCAGATGAGTTGGCAAGAAGGATTCAGACACTAAAAGTGGATATGATTTATAATGGTGGAATCGGTACTTATATCAAGAGTACAGATGAGAGTAACCTAGAGATTGGGGACAAAGAGAACGAATTTGTGCGTGTTGATGCTAGTGAGCTTCGAGCTTTTACTCTATGTGAGGGGGCAAATCTCTCTATTACTCAAAAGGCTAGAATTGAGTATGCTCTAAATGGTGGAAAGATAAATTTAGACTCTATTGATAACTCAGCAGGGGTTGATACTAGTGACCATGAGGTAAACTTCAAAATTCTATTTAATATCTTGGAGAAGAGAGGACTACTTGAAAAAGAGCATACACTTCTAAAAGACTCTACAGAGTTTGTGGTCAATGCCGTGATTAATACCAACTATAGACAGGCTCTATCTATT
>NZ_JAACKB010000001.1 GCF_010892395.1 Sulfurovum sp. bin170 | reverse complement strand
TCACTTGATGAGGAGAGGTCAAAAGAGAATTTTGACTCATTTCAAGAGGCAGTTGAGGTGCTACAGAAACATGTTGAGATTTTTAATAAGAGAGATTTTCTGCTTAAAAAACTAGAGACCTATGATGGCAAGATAATTAGACCAATGTTGGCAACTTTGACTCTCTATTCAAAGATATTTCTACAACAGCTTCTGCTTGAATCAGATATGATAGAGGATAAGGCATTTGATTACTATTTCCACAAATATTTTCCAAAAGCTTTTGTGGCAAGATTTGATGAGAAACTCTCTCTGCACCCTCTCAAAAAAGAGATAGTAGCTCTGATAGTCTCAAATAAAATCATCAATGCAACTGGTTCTACTTTTATCTCTGATTTTGATGAACTAGGAGCTGATAAGTTTCTAATGAAGATAAAATCTTATCTGATTCTCAATAGACTATTTGATGCGACAGATGCTAGAAAACTACTCTTTGCTAGTGATTTCACTATCTCAACCGAGAACCAATATAGAGCATTTATAAGTATAGAGAACTCAATCGCTTATGCTCTAAACTCTATGATAGAGCTAGATGGGGAGGAGTTAAACTTCACTACGATCTTATCGTATAAAGGTGCTGTTCAAAATATTTTGGAGAAAGTTATATCTAACCACTCTATCAAATTTAGAGGTCTGGATGTAGAGCTAAATTTCTTCCTCAATATGATTGGGCATATTAAATTTATTGCAGAGATTCTAAAGATTGAGTTTAGCTCAACACACACTTTCCATGAGGTGATAGAGGCATTCTTCTGTATTAGCAAAAAGTTAAAAATTGTAGATTTTGTAATGGCACTAGAGAACAAAGAGCTTACCCATCCAAATGATATGATAATCAAGAATCAACTTGATACTATTGTTAGGTCAATTACAGCAAAGGCGACTAAAGATCTGCTTGATTTTAAAAGAAAAGATGAGTTGCTATCTATTGCTCTTGATAACTATTTCAAAGAGATAGATTTTGATATTGAGTATTTTAATATACTTGAAGATAGAAGTGAAGGTCTCTCTGATATATCTATTGCGGTTAACTATTTGACTGTGAAAATATCTAAATAGATGAAGCTAGAGAATAATCTCTAGCTTTAATCTTTATGATAGCCTAGAGCTTATCAAAAAATCCACCATCTCGTAAGATCTCTATATTTTCTCTAATAGACTCAACAGATTTAGCAAATTTAGCTTTGGTATCTTCATCAAAATCAAGTTCAATAATCTTCTCAACACCATTCGCACCAATAACACATGGAACACCAACTGTAATATCTGTATAACCATACTCACCATCAAGCATAGCACAACTTGGTATTACTTTCTCTTCATCACTCAAAATTGCTTCAATCATAAATGAGATAGCACGACCAGGAGCGTAAAATGCAGATGTTTTGAGATATTTTACAATCTCAGCACCACCATTTTTAGTTTTATCAACAATATCAGCAATATCCTCTTTTGATAAAATTTGAGTCAAAGGCATACCACCAACACCTGTTACTTCTGGATAAGGTATCATATTTTCACCATGGTCACCGATGACGATAGAACGAGTTTGTGCTGCACCAAATCCTGTTTTTTGAAAGATTTGATACGACATTCTTGAACTATCCAATGCTCCACCCATACCAATGATTCTATTTCTATCCCAACCTGTCACTTGATGTACCACATAGGTCATAACATCAAGAGGGTTTGAGACACAAAGGATAATCGCATTTGGCGAGTACTCTTTGATATACTCTGTAACCTCTTTAACAATACCAGCATTGATATTAAGCAGGTCAGCTCTGGTCATATCTTTTTTTCTTGGAACACCTGCGGTAATTACGACCACATCACACTCACTCAAATCTTCTGGTTTAATCGCGGCTCTTACAATTGTACCTCTTGGAGCGTAGTTAGTTGCTTGTGCTATATCTATCGCTTTACCTATGGCTACTTCTGGGAAAATATCATAGAGTAAAATCTCATGACATGTTCCACTCAATGCCAAAGCATACGCTGCACTTGCTCCTACGGCTCCTGCTCCTACTATTGCTACTTTTCTTCCTGTCATATTATTAACCTTTGAAATTTTATTTTTATTTGTAGGGGCAGACCCATGTGTCTGCCCTTTGAAATTAAAGGGTCAACACACGGGTTGACCCCTACAATCCAAATGTAAATCCAGCTTTTACCTTTTCGATAAGCACTGGAACCACATCAGCATAGTCACCCACAATAGCAAAGTCAGAATTTGCAAAAATAGTCTCTTTGGCATTGTTATTAATCGCTACAATAGTATCAGACTCTTTCATCCCTGCAATGTGCTGAACAGCACCAGAGATACCAATAGCGATGTAAACTTTTGGTCTTACTGTTTTACCTGTTTGACCAATTTGTCTAGCATACTCTGATACACCCTCATCAACCATAACACGACTCGCAGCCCACTCAGCGTTAACGCCTTGCTCTTTAAGTGCTTCTGCTAAGTCTTTTACCATCTGCATACCATCACTTGTAGTTCCTCGTCCACCTGCTACGATGATATCAGCTTCAAAGAGACCTTGCATTCCACCCTCACCGATAACGGTTTCGATGATTTCAGATACAAACTCTGACTCATCTAATGTTGGTGTAAACTGGGAAATCACACCCTCTTTGCTCTCATCTCTATCTGGTACTTCAAATGTTCCTGCTCTCGCAGTTGAGATTTGAGGACATACAAAACCGATAATAGTAGCCAGTTTAGACTCACCATAAGTTGGTCTTCTTGACTCCAAGATTGGACCATAGATAACTTGCTCTTTGGTCTCTCTGTTTCTGTGTTTATGCTCACCAATAAGTAGTTCAGTACAGTCAGCTGTTACACCTGAGTCTGTTTTTACACCAATTCTTGGAGCAAGTTCTCGTCCAGCAGTAGTTGCCGCAAATAGTGCAATCTCTGGGTCAATTTTTCTAATCACTTGTGCAAAAGTTTCAGAGAATGGCAGAATTCTATACTCTTCAAGTCTCTCATCATCAACCACAATCACCTCATCAGCACCATGATAGATAAGCTCTTGTGCCAAACCTCCAATATCTTTACCAATCAGAAGAGTTGTAACTTTTGTCCCCTCTTCAAGAGAGTTTGCAAGGTCTCTAGCAGGTGTCAAAAGCTCCAAAGATGGTCTCGAAATCTCACCTTTTACAATCTCTGCCCATGTCAAGATACCAGAAGCACCTTTTCTAAAGTCGATTCTTTTGAGTGTGTCATCTACTTTTTTGGCTTTTTTAGCTTTTTTGGCTTTTACTTCAATGGTATTTTTACCATCTTTCATATGAGCTAGAAGTGAATCAACCAACTCTACCTCATTGTGACCCTCTGCAATTTTTGCAGGAGCTCTTTCACTCTTGATTGTTGCCACTTTTGATACGATAGTTGGAGAGCCACTTTCACCTGGAGTTCCAAGTCCGATAAGCTCTGTTCCTAGATTTACATCATCAATATTAAACATCTTGATTTCAGCTTTTCTAGCTTTTACAGCTCCACTTAGTGTTGCTCTTCTTGGGTCAATTCCTGTTGGAGTGAAGCTCATCGCACAAGGGAGTGGAAGGCTCATCATCTGATAACCACCTTCGATAATTCTCTTTGCATGAACTTTACCATCTACAAAATCAGCTGTTTCTATAAATGTTCCCTGTGGGATTCCCATAAATTCAGCAACTTGTGAAGGTACATGAGCTGTATCACCATCACTTGTCTGACGACCTGCAACGATGATGAAATCTTCATCAAGACCTTTTCCATATCCTAGATGTTTTAACATATGAGAGATAGCAAGACCAGTAGCGTAGGTATCTGACCCACCTAATCTTCTATCACTAAGCAGATACGCTTCATCATAACCCATCGCTAAAGCATTCTCTAGCGATTCATTAAACGATGGAGGTCCCATTGAACATACGATAAGTTTCGCATCTGGGTACTCGCTCTTGATTTGAAGACCAGCTTCCAAACCATATTGACAGTCGATATTAATAATCGACTTCGCTTTTGTTCTATCCATTAAACCATCATCACCCATTCTCATCTCAGATGGTAGTGGTACCTGTTTCATTAAACTAATTATTGTCATATTTTCTACTCCTTCTGCTTACATATTACTATATTCTGGGCCATCACCACCATAAGGTGTAGTCCAAGTTATTCCACCGTTTGGTGATTTGATGTCACATGTTTTACAGTGTACACAGTTCTCTGCGTGGAGTCTTAACGATTTAGCACCTGTATTTCTGTCGGTATGAAGCTCATAAACTTCAGCAGGACAAGCAGCCGCTACAGGCAATCCATACTCTTCGATATTAGAAGATTGGAACTGGGCTTGATTATTCACTACAAGGTGAACAGGCTGATGCTCATCATGCATCGCTTTTGAGTGAAATACACCAGTTACTTTATCAAATGTAATCTTCTTATCCCACTCTAGTTTACCTGCAAATCTCTCTGTAAATGGAACACCTTTGTAGTCGCTAATCTTTTGAGTCTCATCAGCATCAGAGATAGTCTTAGGTACAAATAGACAAGTACCACCAGTAACAAGTTGAACACCCATTTTGAGTCCACCTAGAACCATACCGTCATTCATAACAGCTCTCATGTTTCTAATTGGGTACATCTCTTTATAGATAAAGCTTTTGTTAACTCTCTCTTCATACTCAACAAGAGTATTTTTGCTAGTGTCACCTTTTTCAAATGCACTCATAGCAGTTCTCGCGGCACAGATACCTGAACGAACACCTAGGTGAATTCCTTTAAGTCTAGCAGTAGTCAAGAATCCAGCACTATCCCCAACAATCATTAAATTGTCATCAAAGTACTTAGGCATGGAGTTCCATCCACCCTCTGGCAGTGTTTTTGCACCAAACTCAATAACTTTTCCACCCTCTAAAAACTTAGAGACATATGGGTGAGTTTTCCAAATCTGCATCGCTGCATGTGTATCAAAACTTGGGTCTGCATAGTCAAGTCCAACAACCAATCCAAGAGCTACTCTATTGTCAGTCAGACCATAGATAAATCCACCACCAAATTCTGATTTGTCTTTTAATGGGAAGCCAAATGTGTGGTAAACTGCACCTGCTTCGATATTACCCTCTGGCACTGACCAAATCTCTTTTACACCAAGAGAGTAAATCTGTGGGTTCTTCCCTGAGTCCAAGTTAAATCTATCAATTACTTTTTTAGCAAGACTTCCTCTTGTACCCTCTGCCAAAACTGTAATACTAGCTTCAACAACTGTACCCTCTTGGTAGTTCTTCTGCTTCTCTCCATTGTGGTCAAGACCTGTATCTTTGGTTTTGACACCTGCTACTTTGCCATCAGCATTGTAGAGCATATCATCAACCGAAAAACCTGTATATATCTCTACACCTTTTGCCTCTGCGATAGTAGCTAAATATTTACAAACCTTCCCAAGTGATGCTATGTAGTTGCCATCATTGTTCATGTATGGTGGATGGAATGGAAGTACCATCTCTCCACTATCATTCAATTTTACAGTAACATCTGTAGTAACTTGTGAGTCAAATGGAATCCCATCAAACTCCTCTGCTGTTAGAAGGTCTTTAAATACCTTTGGTCTAATTACTGCACCTGACAGGATATGTGAACCAATCTCACTACCTTTTTCGATGAGCATTATTCTCTTCTCTTCGCCTTTTTCTTTCAACTGATTTGCCAGTTCAATTGCAGTAGCTAGTCCAGAAGGTCCACCTCCTACAATTAACACATCGGTTGAAATTACATCATGATTACTCATTAAGCACTCTCCCATATTTTTAAAATCACTCTATTGCTGTAGTTATATTATTGGATTGTATATTCAAAACATAAAGAATTAAAATAAAATAATCACAGCAATGAAAGCATTGTATAAAATATCAGATTTTGTGATGATTTGCAAATAGTAGGGGGGGGGAATTTGATGTTAGCACCT
>NZ_JAACKB010000116.1 GCF_010892395.1 Sulfurovum sp. bin170 | reverse complement strand
GGATGATGAGTATATACGAACTACGCTAGAGGAGTTCAAAACAGAGGCGATAGATAGAAAAGAGCTAGAGATAGAGAACTTTTTGACAATGAAAATAAGCAAGGAGCATCGCTATCTAAACCATTCTGAGATAGACCATCTTGTTCGCAATATGCCACCTGAAGATAATCTGTGTGATATAGATATTCCTCTTGATGTCTTGAAAAATATCATCTCTGAGATTGATTTGGAATATAGAGTTGTTATCGAGGGTGAGAATCTCTATATTGCCAAGGATAAAATCTATTCTCTATATAATAAAGAGTTGCCATATACTGTGGTTGCTACATATACGAGAAGATATATTCATAACCTCATATGGGCAGAGGAGAGACTTCCTATCAAACTAGACATGGCTCATATCAAGAGTAAGACAAAAGCTGATTTTGATTATCTGATAGAGACGCTAGAGGATGAGTTGTACGATTTGAGTGAAGGGTTAGAGCTTAATGAGTCTGTAATCGAGAGACAAATATTGCAGTTTATAGAGCCTCAAATTGTCTCTTCGCACTCTCTAAAGATAAAAGAGAAGATAAAAAAACGCATACATTATCACTTCTTGGAGCATATTAGACCTTTAAAAGAGAGAAAGAAGAAAGAGGAGCTTCTAGCTAAAACTATTCGTGATTTCAAATCTCTTTTCCCAATTGCTAGATTGCTTAAACGCGAGATTATCTTCCATATAGGACCTACCAATAGTGGTAAGACTTATGAGGCGTTACGACATCTCCAAAAAGCAGATACTGGCTACTATCTTGCACCCTTGCGACTTCTTGCTCTTGAGGGGTATGAGAATCTAAAAGCCAAAGGTGTACCTGTATCTCTTATAACAGGTGAGGAGGAGATTATTGATGAGGAGTCTACCCATATCTCCTCAACCATAGAGATGATGAATGCCTCTGTAGAGGTAGATGTGGCTGTGATAGATGAGATACAGATGATAGATGACCGAGATAGGGGTTGGGCTTGGGCAAATGCACTGATTGGTGTACCTGCCAAAAAAGTTATCTTGACAGGCTCTCTCAATGCTCTACAAGCTGTTACGGAACTTTGTGAGTATCTTAATGAACCGTTAGAAGTAATTCATTTTGAGAGAAAAAATGAGCTAAAACTACTCGAATATCCAACAGCGATAAAAGCTATAGAGAGAGGGACTGCTATTGTTGCTTTTTCCAGACGAGATGTGCTTGGAATCAGACAGAAATTATCTGGGAAGTATGAGGTATCTGTGGTCTATGGCAATCTATCTCCAGAGGTAAGAAGAGAGGAGGCTAGACGCTTTAGAGATGGAGAGAGTGAGATACTTGTAGCCACTGATGCTATCGCTATGGGTCTAAATCTTCCAATCAAAACTCTGCTATTTTCCAAAGATAATAAGTTTGATGGACTAAGACGAAGAGAGCTACTCCCCACAGAGGTAGCACAAATCTCAGGTCGTGCAGGACGGTATGGACTTGAAGAGGTTGGATATATCGGTGGGTTGGATGAGAAGATATTAGAGACTATCCAGTCCAAATTTTATACTCCTCTGCCTCCTATACAGCTTCCATTTTCTGTTATGGCTAGTCTTGAACATGTGATGCTTATTGGTGATATATTAGAGACTGAAAATCTATCAATTATACTAAATTTCTTTGCAGAAAATATGGAGTTCGAGGGTCCCTTTGTGGCGGCCAATATCGACTCAATGTTAGAGATTGCATCCATCGTCTCTGAGTATAAGTTAGACCTAAAGACCAGATTTCATCTAGCTTGTGCCCCTGCTTCTATCTCGTCACCATATATCGAATCAGTATTTCACCGATATATCAAACAGCTTGAAGCGGGTCTTGCCGTGGAGTATATCCCACCAAGAGACTTGCCAAAGTTTGCACAGACCAATGAGATGATGCTAAATGCAGAAGATAGAGTCAGAGAGATTTCTCTCTATCTATGGCTATCATTCAAGTTTGGAGAGCTGTTTCTAGACATAGAGAAAGCCCTAGAGGCTAGAGTGAGACTGAACAACTATATAGAAGCTTCTCTAAAGCAAGGAAATTTTGTGAAGCAATGTAACAGATGTGGAAAACATTTGGACTTTACCTATAGGTTCTCTATCTGTGATAGTTGCTTTAGCAAAGGAAAAAAGGGAAACCGTGACTCATCTCGCAGAAATCGTTCTAATCATAGACGAAGATAAAGTTATCTATAATATTGAAAATTATAGCATGGTAGGTGGATAGTATTGACTCTTTTTAAAGCACTAAAATTCAAAATGGATAGATTTTTAATAACTCTTAAGATAAAAAAAGAGCAATATTCTTGGTTTGTAGTATCAAATGACCTAAATCAAGGTCATGCTGTATTTAGACCATCTAGTAAAAGAGAGATAACTTATCATCAATGGGAAAATAATAAAAAAGAGGAGAGGGAGATAAGTGAACTCATTACAACTATTAATGAGTTTCTAGATGTCAATGAGACCAGTGATGAGTATAAAGCCTTTGTGGCAAAACATTACAAGGAGCAAGGCTATACTGTTTGGGAGTATAGCAAAGATATGACAAATAGTGAAGAGCTAGATTTGGTTTTAAAAAAATCTAAAAATATTATACTCGTAGAGTGCAAAAACAGTAGTAAAAACATAGATATGGAACAGATTCTCAATTTTGAAGCTCAAGCTGATAAGTTTCTAGGAGAGAATCAGATTTTTAAAAATTATTGTATTAAGCTTAGATACACCATGGCTAGTCTCTTGTTAGAAGAGGAAGCCTATGATTATGTAAAGAGTCACTCTGATAGGATTGATTATGATATTATTAAGCTAACTACTCCAAAACCTTAGCCAATTTTTGATACTCCAGACAGTTACTCAATAGATTTTTATGCGTATCACGACAAACTATCTCACCAGCTCTAAAGACCAAAATAGCATCAGCACTCTCAATAGTGCTTAACCTATGAGCCACAGTAATAGTTATCATCTCATCTTTGAGACTCTCAAGAGCTTTTTGAATGAGAACTTCACTTTTATTATCAAGTGCCGAAGTAGCCTCATCAAGAATTAATACACTAGGTTTCTTATATAAAGCACGAGCTAGTGCAATTCTTTGTCTCTGTCCACCTGATAGATTATTACCATTTTCAGATAGTAGGGTATCTATCCCCTTATCTAACTTCTCCACAAACTCCAAAGCATGAGCCTTTTTCAGAGCCTCTATAACTCTCTTCTCCTCAATATCCTCTCCATAAGCGACATTATTGGCAATTGTATCATTAAAGATATATATTCGTTGAGTTACGAAAGCTATTTTGCTATGTAAAGACTCCAGAGTTAAATTTTTATTCTCTTCACCATTAATAAGAATCTGTCCACTATTTGGGTCATAAAATCGTACCAAGAGATTGACAAAAGAGCTTTTCCCAGCACCACTATCACCTACCAGTGCGATAGACTCACCCCTTTTCATATCTATAGATATATTATTAAGAGCAGTAGTCTCACCATAAAGAAGCGATACACTTTTAAATTGGATAGAGTCTATATTTTTATCAAGTTCTTTCTCTCCTGATACAATAGTCGGTCTCATATCAAGTAACTCAAACATCCTCTCGTTGGCGACTACAGCATCTTGGGATTGATTATATAGTTTTGAAATCTTTTTGATAGGTGTATATAGCATAAAGAGAGCCGTAGCAAATGCAAAAAAAGACCCAACTGTCATCCTCTCCTCAATAACCTCCATCCCACCAATATATATAACCACACCAATAGCCACTGAACCTAAAATCTCCATAATAGGAGAGGTGAGAGCGTTTACCTTGACCTGTTTGAGCAAATATTTAAAGACATTCTGATTCTCTTTCTCAAACTTCACAGCCTCTATCTCTTGAGTGGAGTTAGATTTTATCACCTCAATATTTGAAAATATCTCACCTATCCGAGAGGTCATAGTAGCTGTACTCTTTTGTGAAAGTTTAGAGTACTTCTTCATCTTTTTAGCCAAACGACTAAGTGGATAGAGTGCCAAAGGCATAATAATCAAAAAATAAAAAGCTAATTTCGGACTCATATAGATAACATATCCAGTCAGTGCCAAGATAGTAAATGACTCACGGATAATATTGGGAATCATAGCGGTCACAACCGTTTGAATTCGAGTAATATCATTGGTAATACGAGACAAAATCTCCCCAGTATGCATAGTCTGAAAAAAGCTCATATCTTGATAACTTAGATGTTTTACAAGATTGTTCCGAAGCTTCTTGACCACATCAAGCCCAATAAATGACATATAGTAGGTCTGCACATACTGCCCAGTTCCTTTGAGGAAAAAGACTCCAAAGAGCAGAAAAGGCATCAGAGCTAACATCGCCTCATCTTTGTTGATAAATACCTCATCTAGCACATGTTTGATGAGGTGTGCTGACCCTGCTGTTCCGATGGCTACGGCTAACATCCCTATAATTGCTAGAATAAATTGGCGTTTGTATCCCATTAGGTAGGGGAGGTATTGTTTGAATAAGTTTTTCATGGCTCTCTTTTTTATATGGGTAAATTTTTATATTCTGTGGTTTGTATGGTTGACATTATGCGTACCTTTTTATATTTTTTGTTATTTTAACATTAAAAAATAATTTTTGTGAGAAATATGTTGAATTGTCATGTTTTTGATTTTGATAAAATCCGTAGGGGGCGATTGCCATCGCACCAATAATAAGCATAAAGAAAAAATCTGTTTTACAATTTAAATAAATGGTGTGATAGCAATCACACCCTACAGAAGTTTTCATAACAACTCCAATAGCTCATCTTCAGATGGTAAATAGAGCTGATATTTAGAGGCTACTATACTCTTATTATCTTTTGGCAAACTATACTTAACCACAGAATCATTTTTATCGGCACAGAGCAAAACCCCAATAGTTGAATTTTCTCTATCTAGTTTTATGATTCTATCATAATAGTTAACATACATCTGTAACTGTCCCATGTCTTGATGTGTAAGTTTATGAGTTTTTATCTCAAAGAGTACATGACATTGAAGCAGTCGATTATAAAAAACCAAATCTATGAAAAAATCATCTCCATCAAGATGAATTCTCTGTTGTCGTGACACAAAAGAGAAACCATTCCCAAGTTCAAGTAGAAAAGATTGTAAATTAGTAATAATCGCTTGTTCTAAATCTCTTTCATAGTAGTGACTTTTCTGTTCAAGTCCTAAAAACTCTAAACACATTGGGTCTTTGATAATTTCACTAAGCTTTTGAGGCAATCGTTCATCTCTTGCTACTGCCAAAATATCCTCTTTGCTAGAACTTAGTAACAATCTCTCATACAGAAAGGAGTTTATCTGTCGTTCCAGTTCTCGACTATTCCAATAATTTTTAATACTTTCAGCTATATAGAACTCTCGTTTATCTTCATCTTTTATTCGTATAAGTAGTTTATATTGTGTCCAGTTCAATTGTGAACGCAATGCGTTCACTTTTGGAAAACTTTTATAAAACTGTAAAAAGAGGTAAAGTTGTCGATATGAATATCCACTTCCATAGAGTGGTTCTATCTCTTTTGAGAGATTTTTAATAACCTGCTTACCATACTCTGCTCTCTCTTTTCCCTCTTGTACCTCTTTGAAAATTCGCTCTCCAACTTCCCAATAGTGCATGGCTCGTTGATTTTCTACAGTACAAACAACTTTTATTTTAGCATTCTCAATAAGTATTTTTACATCATTGACTAAAGTTTGAATATTTTCTAAATTTT
>NZ_JAACKB010000115.1 GCF_010892395.1 Sulfurovum sp. bin170 | reverse complement strand
TATGATGGTGGTAAATTTACACTAAACTATAGTGGATTTGAAAACAGTGAAGATGAGAAAGAGCTTTCTATCTTGCAATCAATGATAGATGCAGGTCATCTGAAAACCCAAGATGTAGAGGCTATTAGGACTTTAGATACTCAATATGCACAAGATGAGTTTTATAAGACGCTTTTAAAAGATTTGGAGAGCAATATCAATACACTTAGAGAGAAAGAGTTGACAGCTACCGAGGCGATGAGTGGAAATATCAAAGAGATGGCACAAGAGTTGATTGATAATAATGTGACTAAAGAGTTACCTGATAGGATAAATGCTTGTGTTGACAGTGATTGTGTGGACAAGGAGATTGAGGGGCTTTCTGATGAGTTGATTATTTCGGATGAAGAGGCTGTTGAGGTTAAAGAGGAGCAGACAGGTGGAACTTCTGCTACAACTCCAACAAGTACAGAAAGAGAAGAACCAATTACTATTTCTAAAAATGGATTTATTACTCCGAATGATATTATGAAAGATAAAATAAAAGAAAGTTATAAAGAAAAAATAATTACTTCTTTTATAGATTTATCTGAAATGAGTGTTAATGTTACAGAGAGCAAGATTAGAGTAGAAATGAAAATTTTAGAACTTCCTAGTCAATTAAAATCTAATTTTAATGATAAAGAAAATAGTCAAAAAAATAATAGATATATATGGCTGATTTATTTCGATACAAATAATGATGATGAAACTAATATTGGTTTTTCACTTCAGCTTTCAGGAGATGACAAAGATATCAATAAATGGAATTCTATTGATGCAAATATAGTAAATTATGCTGATACACATTATCCTGTTGATGATAATATTAATATTGTTTCCAATATAATTATAAATGGAAATACAATAATTTTTGATATTCCAAAATCATTAAGTCCAATTTTGAATAATATTACTGCGTTAACAAAAGTTCGTTTTTATTCAGACCAAAGTATTGAATCTAATACCGAACGAGATTGGTATCCTACTCACTGACTAACTAGTTACGATGGTTTCCGTCGTAACCCACTCGCTCGTTCCCATCCGTCCTCGGTGGGATACGCATACGAGAGTCACAAGCTGTTTAAAAACTCCTTAATGCTCATATACACTCCCACGCAGGAGCGATGGGAGCGAGTTCTGCTTTTGGGTAGTTTAGGTTCTTGTATGCGTATCCCACCGAGGACGGATGGGAACGAGTCAACTCCTCAAAAGTCAATAACACTTTTCGTTCTTTTATGCTAAAATAACACCACCTTAAAAAAGGAAACCTCATGGGTCAAAAAGACATAATAACAAAAGAGATTATCAAAGAGATAGGTCGAGATATATCAATGTATATGCTTGGTATCGACATAGATAGTGAAGTGGAGTTGATAGATAAAGAGTGGACGAGAGTAGAAAGACGAGATAGTGACATTGTGTTTAAGTACGATAAGAAGATTGTGCATATAGAGATACAGAACAACAACCATAGCAAGATGGAGCTTAGGATGTTGCGATATTTTAGTGATATACTCTTTGAGTACAGAGATTATGAAGTTTCTCAATTTGTTATCTATATCGGCAAAGAGAAGTGTTATATGAGAGATAGGATTGAGCGAAATAGAATTTCATATAGTTATGATATAATTGATGTGCGAGATATAAGCTGTGAAGAGCTTCTGTATCATTAAAATCCATCGGCAGTTGCACTCTCTATATTATGTGATTTTGAGGGTAAAGATAAGCAGATGATTGTCAATACTATCTTGAAAAGAATTAGAGAGTTGACCAAAGATGATGATAGAGAGTACAAAAACTACTTGGAAAAAGTAACGATTTTGTCAACCAATAGAGAACTAGAAGAGAATGTGAAAAAAGGAGCAGATATGTTGGCTGTAGATATTGAAAATATACCATTTTATCAGGATGGTAGGGCAGTAGGGATTAAAGAGGGAATTAAAGAAGGCATTGACCAAGGTATTGAAAAAGGGATGATAATTGTTGCAAAGCAGATGTTGAAGTTGCATCTTGATGTAGATATTATACATAAATCTACTGGGTTGTCATTGGCTAGGATAGAGGAGATAAAGAGAGAGCTTTTTCAACCCAAATAGAGTGTTTTAGGTGCAATATAAATCTGACTCGTTTCCATCCGTCCGAGACTGTGAAAGAACCTATGCATTTCAATCGTAGGGTGCAATTTATTGCACCAAATATGAAATTGGTAGATAAAAAAGAGGTTTCTAACCTATTTTGTGGTGCAATAAATTGACACCCTACAGTTCTTTCACAGTCTCTCCTCGGTGGGATACGCATATGAGAGTTTTAATCAAACTCTTCCATGAAGCATCTTATAAACCTTATTATCTTCTCTCTTCCCAACAACCAAAACCAAGACGGTTATGGTTTCATCTTCGACTCTATAAGCAAGTCTATATCCTGCTGATTTGAGCTTGATTTTATAGACCATATCAAATCCACGGAGCTTATCTTTAGGTATTTTTGGTGTCTCTAGTCGCTTTTCCAATTTCTTTTTGAACTGCTCTTTGATACTATTGTCTAACTGTTCCCACTCTTTTAGTGCTTTTCTATGAAAGGCAAGTTTATAGCTCATTTAGCGAAACCTCTATGTAGTCAGAGTCATTATCAAGTCGCTCTTTTACCTCTCTATAGAGCATATAATCATCCAACATCTCCATCAACTTCTCATAGGTTTCAGAGGGGACAAGATAGGCACTTGGTGTATTGTGATTAAGTATGGCAATAGCCTCATTACCTGCTTTTTTGAGCAGTTCTGTTGGTGATTTTTTTAGTTCACTAATACTTGCTGTGTAGTTTGATAGAATCAGTTGCATAATTAAGTACCTTTTTAAATATCTATTTTAATACCTTATTATAGCTAGTTTTTTCTCATATCTGTCTGTTATAATGTTCACTTAATAACCTCCCCATTATGAACAGTATAAGAAGCAGACATATTCGCAGAATGATAGATAGTAGTACCATACTTTTTACTATAGTACTGTAGCAGTATCTTCTGTTGAGTTGGCTCAATTGATGGTGTAACCCAGCCGTTATTGGAGATTAAAATCATCTGTTTTGGGTCACCTTTATATAGCTTTTCTGAAGAGCCTTCGTAGCAGATGGCGTTTCTGTAGGTTATACCATTTATACTGTAGTCTGTAACATCATCAGAGGCGACATAGTCAGGGGCTCCGTCAAAAAATATCTCATTTACTATTTTACCCATCCATTTTGGTAGAGGATTTTGCTCTCCAAAAGGGACGAGAACTGCTTTGTTTGCTATACTGAATTTCCCATCTTTAAAGATATAGGTTGAGTTTCTAGGTATTCCATCATCCCAATACAATCCACCTATGACGATGGCAATTTCATTTGAATAACCCTGTAGTAGTGTCATTAGGTTTGGTTGTGTGTTTAAGTAGAATGCAAAGATAGACTCTGGAAATATGATTAAACCTTTTTTTTCTGCTATGGCTCTATCTATTTTCTTAAAAACCATATCTACATGTAACGGTTGAAGTTCTGGTTTCCATTTGTCCTCTACTGTTGTCATGGAGTTGGATAGTACGATGCCACTTTTTGGTAGTGGTCTCTTATCAAAGTGTGATGAGAAGGGGTAAGCTAATATAATTAGCAATAGATATAATAATGGATTAAGCTTTCTTTGAGATAAATAGTTCGGGTGTAAACACGCCGATTCCGAACATATAGATTGCATATAAGGAACCGATGGCTTTAGCCTCGCCCCTCGTGGTTGCCCTTGTTTGTAAATAGTCATAGAGATGGCAAAAAGCACAATAGCAAACTGCCATTTTTCAATACCCAAATAGCTATTGGTAAAGATAAGTTCAGGTTTAAACCAGTCAAATCCTAGAGGATGCAAATAGGATAGAGCTAATAATGCTAAAGCTTTGATAACCAAAACCGTAGGGGCAGACCCATGTGTCTGCCCTTCTATTTTTTGCCCTATAATCTCAGCAATCTTAGCAATAATCCAAAAAACAAACCCATAAACAAGAGAAGGAAACAGTACACCAAGAGGAATAGCCCAAGCAAAACCATAGTTAAAAAAGCTAACAGACATCCACCAAAACCACAACCCACCTATCCAAAATCCACCCCAAAACCAAACTTTTTTATCGCTTTGCAGTAGCCAATAGAGCATGAGTATTCCCAATATGGTATTGACAAAATGGTTTACGAAGCCCAGCCAATCAAGGTACATCGCTCCTGAACTCAAAATGGCTATAACAAAGCCTGTTGTTATTATCTTAATGGTAAAATACTCGATTATTTTTATAGACATAAAAGGATTCCCTCATGGAACAAGTAGCACAATTTTTACCCCTCATTATTTTATTTGTAATTTTTTACTTTTTGATTATCAGACCCCAACAAAAACAGCAAAAATCTCACGCAGAGATGTTAGAATCACTCACTAAAGGTGACAAAATACTAACTTCTGGTGGTATTTATGCTGAAGTTGTTAAAGTTGAAGAGGATTTTATCAAAATTAAATTAAATGATACGAATATCGTAAAATTAGATAAAGCTTTCGTATCAAAAAATGTTGAAGCGTAAGAGATGAATAGTTTAAATTATAGAGTTGTTATATTTCTCTTTGCTTTTGTTTTTGGGGTGGTCTTTTCGATTCCTTCATTGACACAGAGTGAAGAGGGCAAAAAAATTACATTAGGTCTTGATTTGCAGGGTGGTTTACATATGCTTCTTAGTATCAAGAGTGAGGTAGCTGTTGAGTCCAAAGTGAAATCTATCGGTACGACTGTTAAGTATAACTTGGAAGATGAAGATGTTATATTTGATGAGTTGAAGATAGCTGATGGAAAAGTCATATTTGAGATTCTTGATAAGGATGATTTGCCAAAGGTGACTAAGATTTTGGCAGAGGAGTTCAAGGATATTACAGTCAATAAAAATGGTATGAATTTTGAGTTGATTATGAGTGATAAGCTTATAGAAGATACTAAACAAAATGCCATTAATCAAGCTGTTGATACTATACGAAATCGTCTAAATATGTTTGGTTTGGCAGAACCTACTGTGGCTAAACAGGGTGAAGATAAAATCTTGGTTGAAGTTCCAGGGATTAAGACAGCAGAAGATGAGCAGAGAATTCGCTCACTTATCGCAAAAGCAGCACATCTTCAGATGATGGCAGTGGATGAGGATAGAGCATCACGAGTCGATACCATGAGTGATGAAGAAGCAAAACAGTTTGGTGATGTGATTTTGAGAGATGTAGCTGATGAGAATCAAAAATATCTTCTCTACTCTATACCAATCTTAGATGGTTCAATGCTTGTTGATGCAAAAGTTGGATATGACCAGCAGAATAATCAACCACTTATTAGCTTCAAACTTAATGGTCAAGGAGCCAAGATATTTGGTGACTTTTCTGGAAAGAGTGTGGGTAAGAGAATGGCAGTTGTTCTTGATGGCAAGGTCTACTCTGCACCTGTAATTCGTGAACGAATCGGTGGAGGTTCTGGACAAATCTCTGGAAACTTCACACCACAAGAGGCACATGATGTCGCTATTGCTCTGCGTTCAGGTGCATTATTAGCCCCTGTTCAGGTTGAAGAGAAGAGAAGTGTTGGCCCAAGTTTGGGTGCTGATAGTATTAAAGCTAGTTCTATAGCTCTTATTATTGGTTTCTTGGCAGTTGTTGTTTTTATGTTCTTCTATTATGGTATGGCAGGAGCCATCTCCAATGCGGCACTGATTGCAAACCTCTTCCTCATCTTGGCGGTGATGTCTATGTTTGAAGCAACACTTACTTTGCCAGGTATGGCAGGTATTGTTCTGACCGTTGGTATGGCAGTTGATGCGAATGTTATTATCAATGAGAGAATCAGGGAGCTACTTCATGCAGGAAATTCGATTACCAAGTCGATAGAGCAGGGGTACAATAACGCCTTTACTGCGATTTGGGATGCGAATATCACAACACTTATTGCAGCTGTTGTTCTTTTTGCTTATGGTACAGGTCCTATTAAAGGGTTCTCTTTGACGATTAGTATCGGTATCTTGGCATCAATGCTCACAGCTATTTTGGGTACACATGGTATCTATCAATGGATATTGCCAAAAATTAAAAAAGATAGACTACAGTTTTGGTTTGGAATCAGACCAGAGGGGAGAAAATAATGGAAGTATTTAAGTATAACAGACCTGTTGTAAGGTTTATGACAAATGCCAAAAAGTTTGGTATCTTCTCTATAGTTCTAGTGGTTCTCTCTTTAGGATTTCTTGCTACCAAGGGTTTGAACTACGGTATCGACTTTGCTGGTGGTACACTGATTCAGGTACAGTATGAGAAAGATGCACCTATTCAAGAGGTGAGAGATAGACTAAGTAAAGTAGAGAGCTACAAAGGAGCCAATGTAACTTTTTTTGGAAGTGACACAGAGATAGTGATTAGAACCAAAAACAGCTCAAAAAAAGTAGATGTAGATACAGGTGATGAGATAAGAAAAATTCTTGATGGTTCAGGAGCTTTTGAAATCAGACGGGTTGATATGGTGGGGCCTGCTGTTGGTGATGAGCTAAAGACCAAAGGATTGATGGCGATGTTTTGGGCAATTATTGGTATCTTGGCATATATCTCATTCAGATTTGAGTGGCGTTTTGCTATAGCATCTGTTGTTGCACTGACGCATGATATTATTATCGCTATGGGGGCATTGGCACTTTTTCAAATAGATGTCAATCTGCCTATTTTGGCAGCGTTACTGACTATTCTTGGATACTCTCTAAACGATACAGTTATTGTATTTGATAGAATTAGAGAGGGGATTCGAACGATTAAATCACCTGATTTGGCTGATGTAATTGATGAGTCTGTGACTAGAACACTTTCACGAACGACTTTGACATCTCTTACGACATTCTTTGTTGTATTGACCCTCTATATCTTTGGTGGTGAGATTATCTCTGGGTTTAGCTTTACTCTACTCGTTGGTGTTGTTGTGGGTACATACTCCTCAATCTTTGTGGCATCTCCTATTTTGATGTGGTTGAAGTTCTCTATCTTGCAGTTTAGAGAGAGAGAGGCAGCAGGACTCAAAAGAGAGAAAGAGAAAGAGAAGATGAGAGCTCAGTTTGAGCAAGGAACTATGTAGGAACTAAAATTGGGGTCTGGTAATGAAAATTCAATACCCAACCCCAATGAATTAGCGAGGCTGAAGCCATCGTTTCCTTATATGCAAGTCGCATTTTCGGAATCGGCGTGTTTACACCCGAACTATTTAGCTTAATTCATTGGCATTGTATCTCGTATATGTTAGATAAAAACCATTTTCAAATATAATTTTTTTGTATTTTAAAATTGTTTCAAGGAGTTCTATCATGAATTGGGGAAAAGTCTTTTATATATTTTTTACACTAATGAGCCTAACAACCAGTGTCTCATTTCTCTACGAACACACAGCCGTTGCACTTTTTGCCGCAGGTAGCATTAATCTTATCTCCACTATTCTAAAACTTGGTGTTCGTAATCTACTCTCCGCAGAGCTTTTAGCAGGTTCATTGGTTGCTGACTTGCATCTATTTCCTGCATTTTTTATGTTTCAGTTTGGCGATGGAAGTAGTGTAAATCTTATTGTAGGTTTGGTTATTGGAGCAATTATTGCCAATGGTTATACTTTGATTATTTCGATAGTAGAGAGTGCTAAGACAAAAGAGGATTTTTAATTAAACTCCTTTGGAATCGGAGACTTTAGTCC
>NZ_JAACKB010000114.1 GCF_010892395.1 Sulfurovum sp. bin170 | reverse complement strand
ACTTGGAATCGGAAGGCTCTGCCTCCGCTGTTCGGGAGTAAACTCTCCGTTTCCAAAAAAATAAGAATCGTATAAAAAAGCTTAATTCAACGGCATTGGGCTAAAGCCATCGGTTCCTAGTTTTGCAAGATGTCTAGTAAATCTAAAGTAGTAAATGATATACTTCACAAAAATAGAGAAAAAAGGTTTATATCTATGAAAAAAAGTATCATGGTTCTGCTTTTAGTTTTAGGAACAACACAAATAGGTGTTGCTAAAGAGTGTAAAAATAGAACAAGTTTTAGTAATTGGTTAGGGCATTTCAAACAGGATGCCCTTAGAAATGGAATCTCTCAAAAAACAGTCAACTCTGCTTTGAATGGTCTAAAATACAGTCCGTCTGTCATAAAAAAAGATAGAAAACAGAATCAATTCTCACAAACTTTCTCGGGGTTTTCTAGTAAGCTAGTATCTCAATATCGACTTAACAAAGGTAGAAAGCTAATAAGAAAATATGGAACACTTTTTAGGAATATAGAGAAGAGTTATGGTATTCCTGCTTCTGTCATCACAGCATATTGGGGGCTAGAGACGAGTTTTGGTGCAGTCCAAGGAAAGTTTAGTACCATCCGTTCACTAGGAACACTGGCTTATGATTGTAGAAGAGGTGAGAAGTTTAGACCAGAGCTTTTAAGTGCTTTAGCTCTGATAGATAGAGGAGACTTGAAATTATCAGAGATGAAAGGGGCATGGGCAGGAGAGATAGGACAGACTCAATTTTTGCCAAGTTATTATCTTAAATATGCTGTTGATTTTGATAAGGATGGCAGACGAAATCTAATTAAAAGCGTTCCTGATGCTCTAGCTTCAACTGCAAACTATCTCAAAAATGCAGGATGGAGGAGAGGTGAGCCTTGGCTTGAAGAGGTTGTATTGCCTAAAAAAATGCCTTGGAAACAATCAGGAATAGAGCATAGTTACTCACTCTCTCACTGGGCTAAACTTGGAGTCAAACGAGCTAATGGTCGAAAACTAAGAGGAGGATTAAGTGCATCTCTGCTACTCCCAATGGGAAAAGATGGTGCAGCTTTTTTGGCATATCACAACTTCAAAATAGTATATCTGAAGTGGAATGAGTCTCTATTGTACTCCACCACAGCAGCCTATTTTGCTACTCGTCTAGCTGGTGCTAAAAAGGTTAGACCAAGTCGAGCAAAAATTGCATCTCTCTCTTTTGCACAGGTTAAACAGTTACAAAAGCTCTTGGTTAGACGAGGTTATGATGTTGGAGATGTTGATGGGATTATAGGTGAGAAGACTCGAAAAGCTGTTAAGCAGGTACAACAGCAATTTAAGTTGGCGGCTGATGCCTATCCTACTGTTGGGTTGTTGAAGAGATTGCAATAACAGTAATAGACTTCTTTGTTTTTAGACAAGGGAGTCCCTTGTCTCTACTGTTTTGAAATTGAAATATTGTTCGGTTCCTTATATGCAATCTGCATTTTCGGAATCGGCGTGTTTACACCCGAACTATACCATAACCTCCTGCTTAAACTTCTCTTGATTTAATTTCTTGATAAGTTTATCTTTTAGAGAACTATATCTCTCTTCATCTATAGCTAGTTTTTCAAGTAGCTCAGGTAGGTTCTCGCCATTTGCCCAATTTTTAAAAATCTTGAACTCTTTTTTGGTCAATTTTACTTTTAGTACAGTAGCTAACTCATCTTCATCTTTTAGAGGTTTCATGAGTTTCCGTATATGTTTTTCTAGTTCATCTTTTAATGCTGTTTCGCTATTCATATCTATCTATATCTTTCATTATTGTTTTTTTCATGGTCTATGGCTTTTTGCATAGTCTCTTGTAGGTTTTTATACCAATCTTTATTAGCTCTGTTGGCTATAAATGTATCTAAGTACTCTATATGCACAGTAGCAGAGTGAGCAGTTTTGTTATGTTCATTGAGAAGCTTTTTGCTATTTGTAATGATAACAGGTTGTATTTTAAGTTTAAGCTTTTCTGCTACCATCTTTGCACCGCCTTTAAATACTCTCAACTCCTGTTTATCTGTTCTAGTTCCCTCAGGGAATATTGCAAGAGTACGATGTTTTTCAGCCTCTTTAGTCTCTTTTGCATCTCGGATGAGCTTAATAAGTCCTGTTTTGTTTTCTCTATCTACATTTACCATATTTGGAAGTTTTAGGAGGTATCCAAACCAAGGAGTATCGAAAAGTTGTCGTTTTGCAATCCATCTCATATCAGTAAGTTGGGCTGCCTCCATCGCAACAATATCTATAATACCTTGATGATTCATTACAAACATATCAGCACTATTATCTCTTACTCCTTTAGTCTCTATCTTGCCACCCATAAGTTTTATAATCAAGGCATTGTAACCATGTAAAATTTTATTTCTACGATTTTTAAATATAAACATCAGTGGAACCATAACTCCAGCAGCGATAAAAGTTATGATAAATGCTCCATAGTAAAATCTAATTTTTGCAAATATCTTCATCTTTTATCCATCCTATAATGCCATTTGTATACTCTATCTTATGATATTCATCTCTCTCACCTAATTCTGTAGTGCTAAACCTCTGGTCAGTATAGAGACTAATTGTACTGTTAGGTGTTGGGAGAATATATAGGGCAGAACCAGCCTTTATACACACTTTTGATAGAGGAGTATAGAAGGTCAAAAGTATTATTGCTGCAATCACAGCTACAATTAGATAAAAAAAGTCTCTCTTCCATAAAAAAAGTAGTACCAATATAGTTATTAATCCTATGAGTGTATACTTTTTTAAAATCTCAAAGCTATCATCTTTTGGATTTAAATCTGTTTGAGCTGCAACAGAGCCATCATCAATACTGATAGGTATTTTTTTATCAATAAACTTATCTTTCATCGTATCAAAGTAGGAAAATGTTAGTTTGCTTTGCTCTGATGGTAGAACAATATGGTAGTCTCCCTCTATCTTTGAACCAGTTCGTTTTATCTTCTCTACTCCATCTTTTATAGCATCTGAAACATATATATCTTCTAAGTTCGCATCATGTGCCTCTATTGAGATAGTGATAAGATTTGTACGCTCATCATATACAGAGGCTTGATAACTTTTGATTTTTAGTCCTGATGCGATAACTCCTGAAAAATTCTCTCTTTTTCCTAGAGATTCTACAGGTATCTTGACTCCATCAAGTTCAATCTTTTTACCTTTGAGAGTTATAGTAATAGATGGAATTTGAAACAGTCTTTCTGTAGTTTTGAAGTAAAAAGTATAGAAAGTTTTAGCTCCATTTTTGATAATGACAGCATCTTTTATGACAGGCTCTCTGTCAGCAAACTGAAAGGTGATTCTCTCTTTTTGACTGCTTGTACTCAAAAAACTGATGGGGAATACCTGTTTTTCATATACTTTTTTAGGAACATAAGAGTACTCTATATCACTGGCAAAGATTGGAGATGTGAACAGTGTAAAAAATGTAACTATTAGTAAAAGATATGTTTGATAGTTTCGCATTAGGCAACAAGACCCTCTAACATTTTGACTCCATCTATAGAGCCTAAAATATCCTCAATAGCTCGTTCAGGGTGAGGCATAAGTCCAAATACATTTTTTTCAATGTTACATATACCTGCAATGGATGTAACAGAGCCATTAACCACAGCTCTCTCTCCTCGTTCATTGCAGTATCTTACTAGTATCTGCGAATTCTCTTCAAGCTTTTTGTACCCCTCTTCATCAATATAGTAGTTGCCATCAGCATGAGCTATAGGGATGTTTAGTATCTCATCTTTATCACATTTTTGCAAAAACTCATTACTATTGTTTACAACTTTGAGTGTTTGATATTTTGAGATAAAGTGAAGACCGATATTTCTCTTCAATGCACCTGGGAGAAGTCCAACCTCTGTTAGAATTTGAAAACCATTACAGATACCTAGAACTTTGCCACCATCTTTTGCATAGGCAACTATAGCCTTCATAATAGGAGAGAACTGTGCAATAGCACCTGAGCGAAGATAGTCACCATATGAGAACCCACCTGCGATAACTACCAAATTTGTATTCTCTGGTAGTTTTGTCTCTTTGTGCCACACGACTGTTGTGTCACATCCAAGTTTTTCAAAAGCATATTTAGTATCCAAATCACAGTTTGTCCCTGGAAATTGTATTACAGCTACGCTACTCATTAGATTAACTCTATGGTGTAATCTTCAATGACTGTATTGGCTAGAATATCCTCTGCCATCTTCTCTACCTCTTGAAGTGCATCATCTCGAGAAGTACTTGTAAGTTTGAGGACAATCTGTTTACCCATTCTTACATCCTCTACACCCTCGAAATTCATCGCATCTAGTGCATGGTGGATTGCTTTTCCTTGAGGGTCAAGAACACCCTCTTTTAGAAATATATTTACTATTGCTTTCATTTTACTCTTTTCTTATTATTTGTACTTATAAATTTTGAAATAAATAGTTCGGGTGTAAACACGCCGATTCCGAAAATGCAACTTGCATATAAGGAACCGATGGCTTTAGCCTCGCTAGATTTCAACATTAATTCCTTGGATATTAACCCAAGATTCGAGACAATACCTCTTCATAGGCAACTTTCAGTCCACCTAAACCTTCTCTAAATCTATCTTTATCCATCTTCTCACCTGTATTGGCATCCCAAAGTCTAAAGTTATCAGGACTTAACTCATCAATAAGAATAATATTTCCGTCCATATCTCTACCAAACTCCAACTTGAAATCCACAGCGATTAAATCTCTCTCCAGATAAAATTTTTGAAGTATAGTGTTGATTTTTCTTGCCATATATCGGATATAGTCTAACTCATCCGTACTGTTTACTAGCTCCAAGATAAGACAGTGCTGGTCATTTAGTTTTGGGTCACCAAGTTCATCATCCTTGTAGTCAAACTCTACAAGTGTAAATGGGAGTTTTTTCCCATCTTCTATTCCTAAGTTTCTACTTAGACTCCCTGTTGCAATATTTCTAACAATCACCTCTATAAGGATTACCTCACATTTTTTGTGAAGCATATGGTTGTCATCTATCATCTCTACGAAGTGAGTTGGAATACCTTTTGCATTAAGTAGTTTGAAGAGTTCAGTTGAAATTTTATTATTCAATGCACCTTTTCCCTCCTCACTAGACTTCATAGCTCCGTTCCCAGCGGTTAGGTCATCTTTGAACTCAGAGATTAGTAGAGCGTTATCTTCTGTATGCCAGATTTTTTTCGCTTTTCCCTCATAGAGTAGTTCCGTTTTATTCATTTCATTTGTCCTTATTTTCTCTTATTTATTTATCATTAATGCTTTTAGAATATCTATAGCACTTTTAAGTTGGGCATCTTTGTAGATTTGCTCCTCTGTTATAATGGTTTTATCCTCTTCCTCTTCTTCCTTCTCCACTTCTAGACCATCAACCTTTTCAAGTTCACTCTCAAGGTGAAGTTGAAGGTCTCGCTCTTTTATCGAGATACCCTCATCAGCTCTTTTTATCTCACCATAATCAACCTCTATATCAGGTGTGACTCCAACTGCTTGGATTGTTCTGCCACTTGGTAAGTAATATCTGGCAATTGTCAGACGAAGAGATTCACTATTACCAACAGGCATAACAATCTGTACAGAGCCTTTTCCAAAAGTCTTTTTACCTATAACAATAGCTCTTTTGTGGTCTTGCAAAGCACCCGATACAATCTCACTAGCACTAGCACTCCCATCATTTACCAAGATAACAATTGGTGTTTTAATATCACTATTGCTAGGTCTTGCATTATAGATAAGATTTTCACTAGCAACTTTACCTTTTTGACTTACGATTACCCCATGGTCTATAAACATATCTACCACACCGATAGCTTGGTTAAGAAGTCCACCTGGGTTATTTCGCAAATCAATCACAAAACCTTTTGCTTCGGGATGCTCTGATATAGACTTGGTCATACTACTAACAACTTTTTGGTCAAAAGAGGTTATACGGAGATAGAGAATATCATCACCAATAGTTTTTGCATAAACAGACTGTATCTCTATAATATCTCTGATAATATCTATGGTTAGAGGTCTAGATTCACCTTTTCTTATGACGGTTAGTTTGATAGGAGTTCCTGGTTTTCCACGCATTAGAGATACAGCTTTGTCTATGGTCATACCGATAGTTGCTTGGTCATCAATTTTCAGTATTATGTCTTTTGATTTCATTCCAGCTTTGTCAGCAGGTGTCCCCTCAATAGGTGCAATAACAGTCAAAGCACCATCTTTCATCCCTACGCTAATGCCCAGTCCACCAAACTCACCATTTGTTTGAACTTGCAAATCTTTTGACTCTTTTGCATTCATAAAAGATGAGTGAGCATCAAGGTTTACTAGCATCCCTTTTAGTGCTTTGTCAATAATATCACTGGTATTAAGTTCATCAACATATTGCTCTTCAACTATTGAAACAATTTTAGTAAATTTTAGATAGGCTTCCAGTTTTGAGGTGTCATTTTTTTGCGTTGTATCATAAATATCATCAGCCTGAGCATTGCTAACAAGTAACACAGAGGCAGTCACTGTGGAGAGAAAGCCAAAGAGTAGAGCTTTTTTATTTTTTTTTATCATTATTATAGTATCAATCCCATCATTATTTTAAGTTGTATTTTATTCAAATGTTACTAAAAGTTCTCTAAAATTATGATAATATTTTATTAACAGAGTTGAACTTGACAATAGGTGACTAAGGATGTATAATAATATCAACTAAACTTTATTAAAAAAAAGGATTTAAATATGAATATACTAGAAAAATTAACAAACCAAATGAGTGCAACAGTAGAGTCAGGTGTCTCTCTAGCACTACATAATAAAAATCAAGAAGTTGACCCTGTTCATATGTTGTGGGGGCTTTTGACCAACAGCAGTTCACTTCTGCATCAAGCATTTAATAAAATGAGTATTGATAAGAGTGCTATTGAGTTAGAGGTCAAAAGTATGGCAAACTCTCTGCCTACGGTCTCATCTGTCACAAAAGATACCATCAGACTCTCACAAAAAAGTGTGGCATCTTTGCAACAAGCAGAGGGGGTAATGACAGCTAATGGTGACCAGTATCTATCTGTGGATTCTTGGATTATTGCCAATATCAGCGAACCATTTATAAAAAACAGCATTGGTAAATATCTTGATTTATCAGAGTTGAAAAAGACACTAGAGTCTATAAGAGGTGGCAAAAGTATAGATACGCAGAGTGCAGATGAGGCACTAGAGGCTCTGGAGAAGTATGGAATTGACCTTAATCAAAAAGCGAGAGATGGTGAGCTTGACCCTGTGATAGGTAGAGATGAAGAGATTCAACGAATGATGCAGATTTTGATTCGTAAGACCAAAAACAATCCAATACTCATTGGGGAACCAGGAACTGGTAAAACAGCCATCGCAGAGGGGTTAGCACAGAGAATTGTAAACAGAGAAGTGCCTTTGAGTCTACAAAATATGAAAGTAATCTCTCTTGACATGAGTCGTCTTATCGCAGGGGCAAAGTATCGAGGTGAGTTTGAAGATAGACTCAAAGCTGTTATAGATGAGGTAAAGAGTGCCTCCACCGTTATTCTATTTATAGATGAGATTCATACTATCATTGGAGCAGGGGCTAGTGAGGGGAGTATGGATGCTGCGAATATATTGAAACCTGCTCTAGCTCGTGGTGAATTGCACACGATAGGGGCTACAACACTAAAAGAGTATCGTAAATATTTTGAGAAAGATACAGCCTTGCAGAGACGATTTCAGCCTGTTAAGGTTGAAGAGCCAAAGATAAATGAGGCGTTGCAGATTTTGCGAGGGATAAAGGAGAGATTGGAGTCTCATCATAATGTAACGATTACTGATTCAGCGCTGGTGGCCGCGGCAAAATTGTCTGATAGATATATTACTGATAGATTTTTGCCAGACAAAGCTATAGACCTTATAGATGAGGCGGCGGCTGAACTTAAGATGCAGATAGAGAGTGAACCGACCGATTTGGCTAAGACAAAAAGAGAACTCTCTACTATTCAGATTGAAAAAGAGGCACTTTTAATGGAAGGTGATGATAGAAACAGCTCTAGGCTAAATGAGATAGCCAAAGAGTTAGCCGACCTAAAAGAGAAGCAGATGTCACTCCAAAGCCAATTTGAAAATGAGAAGGCAGTCTTTAATGAAATAGCCAAAAGCAAAAGTAGCATAGAGGAGTTGAAAATCAAAGCGAGTGCTGCAGAGCGAGAGGGTGATTTCTCCAAAGTAGCAGAGATTCAACATGGTCAGATTCCTGAATATGAGAGGAGCGTAGGGGAGCTTGAGACAAAATGGAGTCAGATGGTAAGTGAAGGTACGCTACTCAAAAACTCTGTAGATGAGGAGATGATTGCTACTATCGTGAGTAGATGGACATCAATACCTGTAAATAAGATGTTGCAGAGTGAAAAAGAGAAAATTTTAAATGTTGAGAGTATTTTAAACCGAGAGGTAATTGGTCAGAATGAAGCACTAAGAGCAGTTGCTAGGGCAATAAAGAGAAATAAAGCAGGACTTAGTGATGTAAATCGTCCAATTGGTAGTTTTATGTTTCTAGGGCCTACAGGAGTGGGTAAGACACAAGTTGCTAAAACCTTGGCAAAATTTCTCTTTGACTCTGATAGGTCACTAATACGAATAGATATGAGTGAGTATATGGAGAAACATGCTGCTTCGCGTTTGGTGGGAGCTCCTCCTGGATATGTTGGATATGATGAGGGTGGTCAGCTTACAGAGGCAGTTCGTAGAAAACCTTACTCTGTTGTACTTTTTGATGAGATAGAAAAAGCTCATCCTGATGTCTTTAATACACTACTACAGGTACTTGATGATGGACGACTAACGGATAATAAAGGTGTAACTATTGATTTTAAAAATACCATTATTATCATGACTTCAAATATCGCCAGTGATAAAATAATGCTGTTTGATGATAGAGATGAGCGAGAAAAAGCTGTAAATGATGAATTAAAAAGATACTTTAAGCCAGAGTTTTTAAATAGATTGGATGATATTGTGATTTTTAATCCTCTTGATCTGGAGGCAATTACAAGTATTGTAGATATAATGTTTGGAGATATAGAGAAGAAATTGGCACAGAGAGATATTACCATCAGTTTAAGTGATAGTGCAAAAGCGTATATAGCAGAGGCAGGTTTTGACCCAATGTATGGTGCTAGACCTCTCAAACGAGCCTTATATGATGAAGTTGAGGATAGATTAGCAGAGCTTATTTTGGAGGATAGGGTTACAGAGGGTGCAAGTGTGAGATTTGATGTAGCAAATGATGAGATTGTGGTAGAGATAAATCCATAATTAAGTAAGATTATCATATTATTTTATAATTAACATGGAGACAATATGAGTGTATTTCAATTTTTACTTTTTATAATTTCAATTATAGTTTTTGTTTTATTTTTTAAACAGCTATTTTCAGGTGCATTCCCAAAAAGGGGTGTTGATTTTGAGGCTACCAGAGACAATGAGCAGATAAGTGGTATGAGACCGATGGATAATAGTTTTTCCATGTCTGCTCCAAGACAATCAAGAGTAGATCAACTTGTATCTATGGCAGATAGAGCTATTGAAAATAGTGATTTTATAGAAGCAGACAAGGCACTATCTTCAGCTCTAATTCTTGAAAAAGACAATTTAGACTTGCTTCTAAAACATGGCTTTGTATTAATTAATTTAGATAGATTGTCCGAAGCAAAAGAGACATATATGGAACTTCTTGACATCAATTCAGAAGAGGATATGGCTCATGTATCATTAGCAAATGTACTACATAAGTTAGATGAGAATGAGTTGGCTATAGAGCATCATAAAAGAGCAATAGAGTTAGATTCTACCTATGCTCCACACTACTTTAACTATGCGAATACTCTCTATTATACTAAAGATAGTGAGACTGCTCTGATAAACTATAAGAAAGCATTTGAAGTTGACTCCTCCTTAGAGGAAGCAGAGAGAATGATAAAAAAACTTTCATAGTATATAATGGGGTTTTTTACAAAAGATAATAAGTTTAACCTCTCTCTTGATATTCATGACAATGTTATGATTGTAAGTTCCAATGAAGAGGTTAAATATATCAACAAGGCAGGTCTAAAGTTTTTTGGATTCAACTCTTTTTCTGATTTTAAAGATAGTCATAAGCACGGTATAGATACCCTTTTCATAGAAGATGATGGATGTATCAATAGGTACTCGCTAGGTAAAAAATGGCTGACTATTATTGATAATAAAAAATCAAAGATAAAAAGAAAAACCATTAAGGTCAAACTGCATAGTCATATTGATGAGATGTCTCAATATTTTTATATAAGAGTTACTAATCTAAAAAGTGATGAATATCTACTCTCTTTTTGTAATGTAAATGATATAGAGATAGAGAAAAACGATCTTATTAAACAGGCAGACTATGACCTTTTGACTCAAATATATAATCGTGTTAAATTTAATAAAGTTTTCCCTCTAGCCATAGATAAAGCATTAATGTTCAATGAGACTTTTTCGCTTATACTTTTTGATATTGACCACTTTAAAAGCATCAACGATACATTCGGACATGCCATAGGAGACAAGGTACTCTTTGAGTTATCTCGAATTGTCAATATGAAAATTAGAAAAACAGATATTTTTGCGAGATGGGGAGGTGAAGAGTTTATTGTAGTAGCAAAATATGCAACACTGCAAGAGGCTAAAAAGATAGCAGAGACACTTCGTAAACTTATAGAGAGTCACAATTTTGGAGATTCGCTAAAGATAACATGTAGCTTTGGTGTTACAGAGTTTACCGTGAGTGATTCCCAAAGAGGGATATTCCAGAGAGTTGATGATGCGTTGTATGAGGCAAAAGATGGTGGAAGAAATCAGGTAGTTGACAAATAATCTATAGCATTCAAATAACTAAGATTGTTTAGCTCTACTCCACTATAAGCAATATCAAATGCTGTTCCGTGATCTACAGAGGCTCTGACAATTGGAAGATTCAGAGATATATTAATCCCCTCATCAAAATATAGTGCCTTTAGTGGTGCTAGACCTTGGTCGTGATACATTGCAACAAAATATCTATACTTCTTGCGAGAGTTTGGCGTAAATACTACATCTGGAACGAAAGGTTCAGTATAGACTATTTTACCAATTTTTTCATGAGCCATCTCTCTAGCTTTTACTATAAATTTCTCTTCATCTCCAAGTACACCATCATCCCCTGCATGTGGATTTAGTCCTAGAAGTGCAATCTTTTCACTTTCGTTTAGCTCTATTGAACTGAAAAAATCTATTAAAAATTGAGAGAGTTTTTGAATATTTTGAACCTCTGTGGAGATTTCTCGCAAAGGTATATGCTCAGTATAGAGTGCTACAAACATTTTGGAACAACCCAGCATCATAATAGCATCAGCATCAAAAAAATCTCTTAGAGCATCTGTGTGACCTTTGTACTCTATACCAGCCAGATCCCATGCTTTTTTATGGATAGGAAGTGTCATAATCCCATCAACTCTCTTATCTTTGCTTAATTCAACTGCTTTTTTAAAAGAGGCAAAACTATAGGCTCCACTCTCTTTAGTTACTTTTGAGGGCTCCAGAGTAAATGATTCTCCTATATTTTCACAACATTCAAAATTTTTGGGAATAGAGATATTTAAAAGCTTAGAAGCTTGTTCTAATATATCTCTGTCTATGCAGTATATAGGTTCAACTCTCTCTCCAATTTTCTCATGGTTCTCTAAAGCCAATTGGATACCTATACCGTTTAAGTCACCTACACTTATAGCTATCTTTTTCACTCTCTAATCTCAACTGTTGTTCCCAAAGCAACCATATCCCAAATAGTATTCATTCCACTGTTGGTCATCGCCATACAGCCATTTGTCCAGTCATGAGAGAGTGTATAGTCATCACCGTTTCCATTCCAAAACATAGGCACTTGTGCATGTATTGTTATTCCATTTCCAGGGTTGACTCCAAGCTCTTTTGCTCGGGTTTTATCTTCTCTATTTGGGTATGAGATAAGAATCTCTCTGTAGTACTTTTTGTCTTTTCGTTTATCAATAATCTTATATGTACCCTCAGGTGTTTTTTTATCACCTTTTTTAAGCTTTTGACCTTCAGGATTTTCCCCTAGAGATATTCTGTGACGACTCAAAAGATTATCATACTCATCAAGCAGAATCATAACTCTTTTCGATTTTACAACTACTATCTTTGAGGCTCTGTTTTTCTCAATAAGCTCATCATTCTGATACCAATCATATATAGTTGCCTCTACCATAGGCTCCTCTTCCACAATTATAGTTTTATTCTCTTCTACTTGTTTCGGAGGTTTTGGTTCAATCTTCTGCCCTATACAACCTGTAAATATCAATGTGCCTAATGTAAAAATCACTAAATATATTTTGATTT
>NZ_JAACKB010000022.1 GCF_010892395.1 Sulfurovum sp. bin170 | reverse complement strand
TCTTAGTAGATAATTGTTTTATGGGGTTTATTGGGTCACGGTAGGTGGGGGAGAGCCGATTTTTTCTCTCAATTGTTTGCGTATTTCTCTTTCCAATTTCATGCTTGTTTTCATCTAGGTTTTTACTGTACGAACCCCAATTATCTGTATAATATTTTCCTATTTTGAATGGTTCTAATAGCTTTTTGAGTTTTAGAAAAACTTCATCTTTTCTTCTCCCAAAAACAAAGGGAACTGTCTCTCCTGTATTATGGTCTATTGCCAACCACAACCATCTTTGGTTTGATTTATCTCCAACGAAACTCCACATCTCATCTAACTCTACATCTATCGCATTTATGGGAGCTCATATTCCGTAGGGTGCGATTGCCATCGCACCATTTAAAAATATTCGCACAAAAAAGAGGTTTTGCCGAAAGGATTAAAAGAGAATAGATAAAATCATATTAGAAACGGCGTAGCAATTCGCATACAAAAAAATTTCATCGTTCAAAAAATATTCATCATGCCAATATTTTTTATTGTATTGAGCTTTTAATTTATGATGGGTAAATGTCGGGATGAGGGCAACCCGACCTACAGACTGCCATCTGTTTTGAAAAAAAAGTTATTTTTTATAAAACGATTTAATAAGATTTTCATTAAGTTACTTTCCTTTTCTAAAATTATACCTAAACACTATAATACCCAGCCCCCCCATGATGCACCACCAAAGCACTAGTACTCTGCTCAGGATGTATCTGAAAAGTCTCACTAAGCTCAATCCCAAACTCCTCAGGTTTCAGCACATCAAACAGCTCACGACTCGCTTCCAAATCTGGACAGGCAGGGTAACCAAATGAGTATCTAGCTCCATGATAACGGTTCATCCGAACATCACGCAGGGTTGCTCCCTCATCATCTTTTAGAATACCTAAATCCATTCTTATCTGCTTGTGGGCTACTTCGGCTAAGGCTTCGGCAAGTTCCACAGAAAAACCGTGTACCATATTGTACTCCAAGTATTTTCCTGCGTCATATAGCTCTTTTTCATAGATTGAAAATTTCTCTCCTGCACTCACGCATGTTAGGGCGATAATGTCGTGTCGGTCATGTTGGAAAAAATCGCTCAATGCTCTATGAGGTTTTTTACTCTGTCTTGGAAAAGAGAATTTAGTCATCTCTCTTTTCGCCACTTTATTAAAAGGCTCACGAGAAGCATTTGCATCGATATTCCACCCCTCGCTCTCATCGAAAAGTATCAAATCTCTGTTGTTGCTTCTACATGGATAGTAACCATAGATAATAGTAGGTTCAAATAAATCTTCATCTATAAACTGCTGTTTTAGTCTCTCGTAGGCTGGATAGACTTTCTCATCAAGTAGTTTTTGATACTCTTCCTTGTCCATTTTTCCTTTTTTATAACCCCAATGCATCTTCACTACGCTCTTTTGATTGACCCACTCAAATATCATATTAATATCAAGATTATCTTTTTGAAGCACTCGTCTGCCCCAAAATGGTGGAGTTGGAATCTCTATATCACGCTCTGGCATTTTGAGCTTCTCAAAAGGTGGGATGATTATCTTTTTTTTATCCTCTTTTTTAGCTCTCTCTTTCATATCTCCTGCCATTCTTGTATCTAGCCCAATCGAATTGTCTTCGTTGTATTTCTCAATCCGACTCATCGCGATAACCCCATCAAAAGCATCACGACAGTAGAATATCGCACCTTTGTAGATAGGTCGGCAGAAATCATCCACAAAACTTCGCGTCAACGCCGCCCCACCAAGCAACACAGGAACCTCTATCCCCATAGATGCCATCTCTTCTAGGTTATCTCTCATCACGGCTGTTGATTTAACAAGTAATCCACTCATACCAATGGCTTGAATCTCGTTCTCTCTCATCGTCTCCAAGTAGGTCTCTAGTTGCACTTTGATTCCCACATTTATCACCTTGAAACCATTATTTGACAAGATAATATCCACAAGATTTTTCCCCACATCATGCACATCACCCTTGACTGTTCCTATCACAAGAGTAGTCTCTGTCTCTTTCTCCTGTTTGGTCAAATATGGATTGAGATAATCTACCGTGGTCTTCATCGTCTCTGCTGATTGGAGTACAAATGGCAACTGCATCTGACCTGAACCAAAAAGTTCGCCCACCACCTTCATCGCATCTATCAAAATCTCATTGACTATCTTATCAGGGTTAATCTCGTGCCGTGCCTCTTCGACGAGTGGAATCATTCGCTCTTTGTCACCGTCCATAAGTAGCTTGGCTATCTTCTCCTCACTGCTCATCGCCTCATACTCTTCATCCGAGCTATTGTCCTCTATGGTCTTGTCTGAAAAGTGGTCGATAAACTTAAACAGAGAACTGTCATCAGGAGTAAATAGCAACTCTTCACAGATAGCAATATCATCTTCGCTCATTTTGGATAGTGGAACAATATGTTTTACATTAATAATCACCGAAGTCATACCTGCTTCTAAACAGTGGTGCAGAAAGACCGAGTTCAAAAATCTTCTGGCATTCATAGCGAGTCCAAACGAGATATTGGAGAGTCCAAGAGTTGAACCCACCTCAGGGTGTCGAATGTGCAACTCTTTTATCGCATTATATGTCTGAATCGCAGCGTCACGATATTCCAAATCACCAGACCCCACTGTAAATGCTAACATATCAAAGATAAGGTTTCTAGGGTCGATTCCATGTCGATTAACAGCCAAATCATAGATGCGTTCTGCCATTCGTAACTTATCCTCAGTGGTCTTTGCCATCCCCACCTCATCAATGGTCAAACAGACGAGAGCCGTACCATATTTTTTCGCCAGTTTACAAATCTCATCAAGCTTCTCCTCTCCATCTTCAAGGTTTACAGAGTTGATAATCGGCTTTCCACCAATACACTTTAACCCCTCTTCCATTGTATTAACTCTAGTCGCATCGGGCATGAGTGGCAGAGGAATTTTTTGATTGTAAAGCTCCATCACAGCAGACATATCTTTAGCTCCATCACGCCCTGCAAACTCTACATTGACATCAAGCAGATGCGCTCCATCACGCACCTGTGCCTGTCCAACCGTCAAAGTTCCCTCATAATCACTAGCGATAATCAGCTCTCTAAATGCTTTTGAACCTGTGGCATTGGAACGCTCTCCGATAAGAAGAGGGGCTGGTTCTTGAAACAGTTCAGTGGTGTTAAAGAGTGAAGCGATAGATGGTGCAATAGAGCCTGTAGGTTTTTTGGGCTTAATAGTTTTTACAGCCTTTTTAAGAGCATGAATATGTTGAGGGGTCGTACCACAACACCCACCCAAAAAGCTCACTCCATCAAACTCCACAAACTCCAACTGTTTGTCTCTAAACTCATCTGGTCCCATTGGGTAGTAGGTGTATCCTCCTCTGTTTTGAGGAAGCCCTGCATTGGCATGAACAGAAGTTGGGATACTACACAACTCCGAGAGCGTTCGTAGATGTTTTTTGACTTGGTCAGGGCCCGTTCCACAATTAAACCCAAGTGAGAGAATATCAAAAGGTTCAAGTATCGTCACAATCGTCTGTGCATCCGTACCAATAAGCATACTTCCACTAAGCTCAATAGTCACAGAGACCATTATAGGCAGTTTAACCCCTCTCTCCCTATTAGCATCCTCACAAGCGTGAAGAGCAGATTTTATCTGTAGGGGGTCTTGGCAAGTCTCTAGCATAAAGATATCACAACCACCATCGATTAGCCCAAGTGCTGTAAGTTTATACCCCTCATACATCTCATCATAGTGAATATGTCCAAGACTAGGTAATTTAGTTCCTGGTCCTATGGAACCCAATACAAACTTAGGTGACTCTTCTGTTCCATATTCATCACATACTTCACTTACAAGCTCTGCACCTTTACGTGAGAGTTCATAGGCACGTTCACCCATTTGGTATTCATCAAGCACC
>NZ_JAACKB010000113.1 GCF_010892395.1 Sulfurovum sp. bin170 | reverse complement strand
ATCAAGGAAGACGCGATTGAGCCATACCGAGGTATGCAAATGAGCTTCTAACGCAGAGTAAATGAAAAAGAGAATGATTTAAATGTCGCGAGATAGAGCAGTTTGGTAGCTCGTCGGGCTCATAACCCGAAGGTCGGTGGTTCAAATCCGCCTCTCGCAACCAACTTAAAAAAATTACTCATCTAACTCATTACTATAAAACTTCATCATTTTCAAAAGAGACTCCTAAGCTTAATCCTATTATGTTAAAATTCTGACTAATTTTATCCACTTATTTTACAAAGGAATTTTATTGATAAAACTTCAAAATTACTCTACACAAAACATCAAAAATGATGTTCTATCAGGTGCAGTTGTTGCCGTAGCTCTCATTCCAGAGGCGATTGCATTCTCTTTTATAGCAGGGGTTAGCCCAGTTGTTGGTCTATATGCTGCGTTTATTATCGGTCTGATTACCTCTATACTTGGTGGTAAACCAGGGATGATTTCAGGTGCTACTGGTGCTGTTGCCATCGTATTTGTCTCTCTTGGTCTTGGTATTGCAGAACTCCATCCCGAGCTTGGCAAAGAGGCACTCTCCATGCTTATACTCCACTATATTCTGCTCACCTCTATTATAGCAGGTATCTTTCAGATTATCGTGGGGCTTCTCAAAATGGGTAAATTTATCCGTCTTGTCCCACAACCTGCAATGTTTGGATTTGTAAATGGTCTTGCTATTGTTATTGCAGTGGCACAGTTCAAATTTTTTACCCCAAGTAACATGGATGAGTTGAGTGGTTGGGGAGAGATTCTCTCCGCTAGTTTTTCAGAAAATACGCTTATGTATATTTTAGTAGTTGTCACGATGGTTATTATGCACTTTTTACCCAAATATACAAAGGCTGTTCCATCAGGATTGGTCGCTATCGTTGGACTCACTCTTCTCATCTTCATTACAGGAGCAGAGACAAAGCTAGTTGGAGACCTAGCAGACCTCTCTAACACCTCTTTTCCTTCGTTTGTGATGCCCAACACTTCACTATTCAGTTTTGAAGCGATGTATCTCATCATCCCAACAGCTATTCTTGTAGGTTTGGTTGGTCTTATAGAATCATTATTAACACTATCCGTCCTAGATGAGATGAGTGGAAAAAGAGGTTCAGGAAACCGTGAGTGTGTTGCACAAGGGATTGGAAATGTCTGTTCAGGCTCATTTGGAGGAATGGCAGGTTGTGCAATGATTGGTCAGAGTATCATCAACTACACCTCTGGTGGTCTAGGTCGTCTCTCATCCTTCACAGCAGCCGTTCTACTTATCCTCTTGGTTGTCTCTTTCTCGGGCGTTATTGCTGTAATTCCAGTAGCCGTTCTTGTTGGAATCATGTTCATGGTAAGTATTGGTACATTTGAGTTCTCTAGCCTTCGACGAATCAAACATATGCCAAGAGCTGATGCTTTTGTACTTTTTACCGTTACTATTGTAACCGTCTTTGAAGATTTAGCAATCGCTGTTGTAGCAGGTATTATCATATCTGCACTCGTATTTGCTTGGGAACACGCCAAAATCTTCTCTAAGACGACTATAGATGATGAGGGTAAAAAAGTCTACTGTATTGACGGCCCTCTATTCTTCGCCTCGGTAACTTCGTTTGGTGAACAGTTCGATGTAGAGAACGACCCAAATGAAGTTGTGATTGATTTTGCAGGTGCTAGAGTTATGGATAGTTCAGGGGCAGAAGCTATTGATGCGATTACAGATAAGTACAGTAAAGCTGGTAAGAAACTGACGATTAAACACCTCTCTGAGGATTGTCGAAAGGTTCTAAAAACTGCTGGACCATTTTGTACTTTTAATGAGGATGATCCTACTTATAAGGTCGCGTATAACGCGTAGGTTCGGTAACACCGAACATTAAAATATAAAATACAAAAGAACTCATATATCTAAATTAAAATAATTATTGGATTTTTGATGTTCGGTGTTACCGAACCTACACAAACATCAATCCAACCAATAGTAACATAGCCAAAAGTATCACATACCCATACTTAGGATTTTTCGTCTTCATTGCTTTATAAAAAGACCAAAATAGAAGACCAATCACAAGCAGAGAAGAGATTAACCAAGGAATCATCCAAGGCATAGACTCATCTATCTGTTTGACTTGTTCTGCAAAAAGAGATATACTACTTAAAAGTGAAATCAGAGCTAATTTTCTCATTTTGCTAACTCCTCTTTTCCTAATCTATCTACCATTTTAATACTATCCAGTGCATTTACCAAAATTTGTTTGGTTGATTTTAGTGGTTTCATTCGTAGATTGGTCTGCTTTTTATCCAAAGACTCATCCATCAACACCACCATCACCTCTTTTTCTAGCTCATCATATATCTCTTGAAGCTTCTTCTCTATAAATTCAACATTCATAATATACTACTTCTGTTTAGGTCTAAAAATTTTAATGACCTCAACATCAGCCTCCATAAAAGAGCCACCAATCAGGTCAATACAGTATGGAACAGCAGGGAAAACAGCATCCAGACACTCACGAATAGATTTAGGCTTCCCTGGTAGATTGATAATCAACGCACCATCACAAATCCCCGCAGTCTGACGAGAGAGAATTGCTGTTGGAACAAACTGAAGACTCACAGACCGCATCTGCTCTCCAAACCCTGGTAATAGTTTTTGACACACATTCTCGGTAGCCTCTGTTGTCACATCTCTTGGAGCAGGCCCCGTTCCACCAGTTGTTACGATAAGGTCACACTTTTTATCCCTTGCCAACTCTATCAGTGTTGCTTCTATTATAGCCTGTTCATCAGGAATACATCGGTATTCATATTCACACTCATTGAGTAGATACTCTCTCATCGTATCCATTATCGCTACACCTGATATATCTTCGTATATACCTTGACTTGCTCTGTCACTTGTGGTTACTACGCCTATTTTTATCTTGTCCATTTTATATCCTAATTTTTATATAAGGATTTATCCTTACGCTCCATGCTCTGAAACAAAAGTCTCATAATCTCCTGCAAAGTCAATAATAGACCCATCACTATTAATCTTAATAATACGATTGGCAAAAGCATCAATCAACTCTCTATCGTGTGATACACAAATCACTCCACCTTGATAGTTGTGTAAAGCCTCTCCAAGAGAGACAATAGCCTCCAAATCCAAGTGGTTGTTTGGCTCATCAAGTACCAAGAAGTTAGCACTATCCATCATCATTTTTGATAACATGATTCGGTGCTTCTCTCCACCTGAACAGTCACCAACTGCTTTGCTCTGCTCTTCACCAGAAAACAACATTCTCCCAAGACATTTTCTAATCTCATCTATATGCCATTTTGGGTCATAACCCTGTATCCATTCATATAGTTTATCACTACCTTTTACAAAGTCTGTTGTGTTTTGAGGGAAGTATGTGGTTGTGATGGTTTGACCCCAGTTAAATGAGCCTGAGTCTCTTGCTACTTTCTCCATGATTATATCTAATAGCGTTGTTTTCCCTACACCATTACCACCTATGAGTGCAATCTTATCACCCTTTTCTACTTTGAAAGATATATCAGAAAAGACATCATCATCACCATATCTCTTGGCAAGATTTTTAATAGAAAGCACTTCGTTACCAATATCTCTATGTGGCTTAAACATAATAGATGGGTCTCTTCTTGATGAGAGTTGTATCTCTTTTACATCTAATTTGTCTAGTTGTTTCTGACGGCTAGTTGCCTGTTTTGCTTTTGAAGCATTTGCAGAGAATCTAGCGATAAATTTCTCTAACTCATCTTTCTCTTTACTCGCTTTGGCATGATTCACCTGTGCCTGTTTAGCTATAAGATTCGCCGCGATATACCACTCATCGTAATTACCTGTGAACTCTCGTATATTTTGAAAGTCTAGGTCTAATATATGTGTGACAACATTGTTGAGGAAGTGTCTATCGTGAGAGATAACAATCATCGTCCCCTCATGTCGTTTTAGCTCTCTCTCCAACCATGCGATAGACTCAATATCCAAGTTGTTAGTAGGCTCATCAAGAAGTAGTACATCTGGTTTGAGAAAAAGAACTTGTGCTAGTAAAATCTTGAACTTATCTCCACCTGTAATCGAAGACATCAAGTCACCATGCTCGGTTGATGGAAAACCAAGTGCTTCAAGTAGTTTCTCTATCTTGACATCTGACTCATAAGTGGGATCCTCATCAGCACAAATCATCTCAAGCTCGCCCAATCTGTCATTGACTTTATCATCCTCAAAGTCACCTGTCATATAGAGATGCTCTTTCTCTTTTTGTGCATCATAGAGTTTTTTGTTTCCATAGAGAACAGCGTCTGTAAGAGTAAACTCCTCAAATGCATACTGGTCTTGACTCAAAACACCCATTCTAAATCCTGGTTGTATCTGAACATCTCCATCTGTCTGCTCTATCTCTCCTGAGAGTATCTTCAAAAATGTAGACTTACCTGCACCATTGGCTCCGATGAGTCCGTATCTTTTACCACCATCTAGCGTGATGCTTATCTTATCAAAAAGTACTCTTTTACCGTATCTTTGTACTATATTTACTGTGCTTAACAATATTCTATCCTTGCTCTAAATAATTGTGGCATTTTATCATAAAGATTAGTAAAAACTCATTGAAGAAGTTCCAAATGGCGAGGCTAAAGCCCAATGCCAATGAATTAAGGATTTAGACAAGGGAATCCCTTGTCTCTACTGTTTTGAAATTGAAATATTGTAGGGACAATGGCACTGCCTTGTCCT
>NZ_JAACKB010000112.1 GCF_010892395.1 Sulfurovum sp. bin170 | reverse complement strand
TTGTCCTACAACGTTTTTTGCTACTGCATCTGGTTTAATGATTGATAATGTTTGTTCCATGTATAATGCTCCATATAAGTATCGGTTTAATATTAAAGTGATTAAACTATACTATTAATTCTATTTTAGGATGGAATATTATCAAAATTTTGATGAGAAAAAGCTTTTTTAAGTGAGTGTTTTCTAAAGTGTTTTAAAAGTAGGGGCAGAGCGATGTCTCTGCCCTTTAGATATTAGAGATAAAAAGGATTAATCCTCAATACAAGGTTCGCCTTTTGCACCTCTACCTTCCAATGATGGCATACCCTCTGAAATATCATCCCATACGATACAACCCTCTGTTGGACAAGCTTCAGCACACGCTGGTTCATCAAAATGATCTACACACTCAACACACTTATCAGCGTGTACATAATAAATCTCTTCACCTGTTGGATTATCATCCTCGTCTACGATTGCTTCTGTAGGACACTCGTCGATACAGGCTGCACAGTTGATACATGTATCTAAAATTTTTACTGCCATATTTGCTCCTTAATTTTTGGTTTCCAAACTATAGCAAAAGTAGTTTAAATAAATCTTTAATAAAGAACGATTAATCACCACAATTTAACTATTTCGTTCCACATTAACACACTATGTTAATTAATAAATTGATAATCATTTTCACAATCAAAATAGATAGCTTTTTATCTCTTCTACTCTATTTGTCTCTTCCCAAGAAAATCCAATATTTTCACGACCAAAATGACCATAACACGCTGTTTTCCTATATATAGGTCTCAAAAGGTCAAGCTCTTTTATCATCCCAGCAGGGGACAAATCAAACAGTTCAGCTATACACTCCTCTATCTTTGACTCCTCAACCTTCCCCGTTCCATGAGTATCAACCATAACAGAAACAGGCAAAACAATCCCCATCGCATAAGAGATTTGAATAGTTACCCTACTACACACCTCGGCTACCACTAAATTTTTTGCTATATATCTAGCCATATATGCTCCCGACCTATCTACCTTGGTTGGGTCTTTTCCAGAAAATGCTCCACCACCGTGAGGAGCATATCCACCATAGCTATCAACCACAATTTTTCTACCAGTAAGTCCTGCATCCCCCTGTGGGCCACCGATTACAAATCGTCCTGTTGGATTAATATGGTAAGTTATATCATCATTCATAAACTCTTTGGGTATCACCTCTTCTATAACCTCGGTGATAACAGCCTCCCTCAAAATCTTTTGAGAGATATTCTCATCATGCTGTGTAGAGACCACAATAGTATCAATAGCCACAGGCTTATCATCAACATACCGAACACTCACCTGTGCCTTACCATCAGGTCGTATAAAAGGTATCGTGCCATTTTTTCTAACCTCTGCCAATTTGGCTGTAATCTTATGTGCTAAAGAGATAGCTAAAGGCATACACTCCTTGGTCTCTGAACAAGCATACCCAAACATCATCCCTTGGTCACCAGCACCCAACTCTCCTGACTCTTGGTCTACCCCTTGGCTAATATCCATGCTCTGCTCACCAATACCATTGAGAATACCTGCACTACGATAATCAAAACCAAAAGCTGCATTGGTATACCCAATCTCTCTAATTACCTCTCTCGCAATCTCTTGCATCGGTGCGTAGGTCTCTGTTTTTAGCTCACCTGTAATGATACAAAATCCATTGCTAACTAGTGTCTCACAAGCGACTCTTGCTGTGGGGTCTCTCTCTATAATATAGTCTAATATCGCATCAGATATTTGGTCAGCCATCTTATCGGGATGACCCTCTGTTACTGATTCGCTTGTGAAGATGTACTCTTTTGCCATTTTAATCCTCAATAATGTTTAATTGTTCGATTTCATCGAACCTACAACTCTTTGGGACAATTGCTTCGGTAGCAGTCCCAAGCTCTCCTCCACCAATGTCGTATTTCCATGAGTAATAAACTCATCCTCATACTCAAATGTAGTTAACTCAACATCACAAATAGACTCATCAGCCAAGAATCCTAAGATAGCTGAACCAACTCCACCAATTTTGACGCTATCACTAAATACAAACCATTTTTTGTGAGTTTTTGCCAACACGGATAATCTTTCTACATCTAGTGGCTTTACAAAACGCAAATCTAATATAGTAGGATTGATATCCATAAATTTAGCTGTCTCTATAGCTCTACCTACACCATTACCATAACCGATAAAGAGTATATCTGACCCCTCTTGGACTAGGTGTGATTTACCAAGCTCAAACTCTGAACTTCTCTCCTCTCTAGATTTAAATGCCCCTCTTGGATATCGAAAGGCACAAGGAGTTGGAAAATCTTTGGCAAATTTCATCGCTTTTACCATTGTCTCATCGGATGATGGTGCAAAGATAGTCATATTGGGGATAACTCGAAGAAATGAGATATCAAATACCCCTTGATGTGTCTCTCCATCTTCACCAACAATCCCTGCTCTATCTATAGCAAATACCACTCCTA
>NZ_JAACKB010000111.1 GCF_010892395.1 Sulfurovum sp. bin170 | reverse complement strand
GCCATCGGTTCCTTATATGCAATCTGCATTTTCGGAATCGGCGTGTTCACACCCGAACTATTTATATTCAAAAAAAGCTTAATTCATTGGCATTGGACTAAAGTCTCCGATTCCAAGAAGTTTTGCAAGAAGTCTACTAAAATAATAACTCTTTTAACTCCTCCAAAGGCAGAGAGATTTTATCCAAAAACTGTGACCGATTAAAAGTTCTTTGTCTCTTAGCCAACCTTGCTGTATTGATAACAATCTTCTCTTTTAACTCATCATAAGTATAAACACCATCAAAAAATTCAAGCGTCTCTTTTATACCTATCGCTTTCATGCAATTAGGAGTTCTACTATATTTTTTTTCAAGAGACTCCACTTCATCCAATAATCCCATATCTAACATCTTTTGTGTTCGTACTCTAATTCTCTCTCTTAGAACTTCTCTATCTACAGTTATTTCATATATTGGCAGAGGGTCAGGAATAGTTGGTAGAGGTGGATTTTGTTCAAAATAGTCTGTTGGAGTTAACCCTGTCTCATAATATAGATTTAGCATCTTCTCTATGCGATAGTTATCAGTTGAGGCTATATTGCTCATATATTTCTCATCTATAGCAGATAAGATAGCATAAGCATCTGTTACACTCTTTTCTAAAGCTTTAGATGTTTTAGCCTCTGTCTCCTTTGAAATTTTTGGCATAGGACTAAGACCATAAAGCAGGGTTTTGAGATAAAAACTGGTTCCACCCACAATTACTAAATTTTTCCCCTCATTTATAGAACTAGCCTTTGCCTCTTGGTAGAGTCTCATAAATATTGTCACATCAAAAGGCTCGTTTGGATAGATAACATCAAGTCCAAAGTGTCTAACTCCCCCTCGCTCCTCTATAGTTGCTTTTGCAGAGACTATATCTATCTCTCTGTAAATTGCCAAAGAGTCAAGAGAGAGTATATTTGCATGGTTTCTCTTGGCATACTCTATCGCAAGGGCAGTTTTTCCTGAAGCAGTGGGACCAATAATGGCAATTTGTTTAAATGAACGCATATGAAATAGTATCATAATAACTAATAGGGTAAAATTACATCTTTAAAAAAAGGAGAGAAAATGCTATTTGACAAGGACAACCGTTTTAACCTTGCTAATTTGATTACATTTGGTAATATCGCTTGTGGATTGATTGCCATCCATTTTATTGTTCATGGGGACTATTTTACAGCTATTATCTTGGCTTGGATTGCAGGTGGGCTTGATATTGCTGATGGGAAAGTGGCTCGAAAATACAATCTCTCAACAGAGTTTGGGATTCAGGTTGATAGCTATGCGGACTTTATCTCTTTTGTTGTTATGCCATCGTTTCTTCTATATTATGCGATTACGGCAGAGAGTTCAGGTGTGACACAGGCTATTGTTGGAGCTGTTTTTATTATCTATATTGTCTCTGGTCTTAGACGACTGATTGAGTTTAATATGAAATCAGAAGAGGGAACGGTGACGAAGTATTTTGAAGGAGTTCCTACACCACTAGGGGCGATACTGCTTTGGATACTTTATCTACTGTTTGCTTACGGTCTCATATCGAACCCATATATATTTGGTGTTCTTGTTATGGTTATTGCTTGGTCTCTTAATAGTAAAATTAAAATCCCACATCCATAAGAAATGAGAATTAAATAATGAACAGTTTAAAAACAAAATTGGCTAACCTTTCTGAAATGATTATGTTTCAACACTCTATTTTCTCTTTGCCATTTATCTTTATAGCTATGTTGGTGGCTAGTGATGGTTGGTTTGGATGGAAACTATTTTTCTTGGGAATCTTGGCAGCTATTTCAGCTAGAAACTTTGCTATGGGGGTCAACCGTTATCTCGACCGTGATATAGATGCTCTAAATCCAAGAACCAAAAATCGCCCCTCTGTTGATGGTCGCGTGAGCAACTCAACCATGGTTGGATTTATAGTTATCAATGCTCTTATATTTGTAATGGTAGCCTATTTTATCAATGAGTTGGCACTGAAATTCTCTATCCCTATCTTAATGATACTTGGAGCATATACGCTCTTTAAACGATTTTCATCTTTGGCACATATTATCTTAGGTATCTCACTGGGTCTTGCACCCATTGCAGGAGTTGTGGCTGTTAGTGGAGAGATAACCATCTGGTCACTCTATCTTGCTCTGGGGGTGATGTTTTGGGTGGCAGGATTTGATTTGCTCTATTCACTTCAAGATATAGAGTTTGACAAAGCAAATAACCTGCACTCCATCCCCTCAAAATTTGGTGCCAAAAACACGATGCATATAGCTAAAGTGTTTCATATCTTGACTATTATTTTTTGGACTCTCTTTATTGTGGGTGCAGGGCTGACATTTTTTGCACAATTGGCTATTATACTAAGTGCCATAATGTTGGCATATGAACACTATCTAGTTAACAAAGATTTTACCAAGATAGATAGAGCTTTTTTTACTGTAAATGGTTACCTTGGGATTATGTTTTTTATATTAATCGTACTAGATAGGCTAGCTGCATGAGTATACGCTTAGTTCCAGCTCCTATATCACTAGTATTTTCTAAATTAGATACAGATAAAGAAAAAT
>NZ_JAACKB010000110.1 GCF_010892395.1 Sulfurovum sp. bin170 | reverse complement strand
TGAACCAATTTACAGAAACGACAACAACTAGCTATGGCGAGAACATAGGAAGCTCATTTAAAGGAATTCTATTTGGAATTATTTTAATAGTAGGTTCCATTATCCTACTCTCTTGGAATGAAAATCGAAGCATAAACCAAACCTTAGCACTAGAAGAGATGCAATCCAAAATAGTAACTCTAAACAGTACTAAATATGATACAAAATATGAGAATAATCCAATACTTGTTCAGGGAGAAGTAACCCCCATAAAAGCACTGGAGGATAGCCAATTTGGTGTCAAATCAGATGGATTGGTTCTTCAACGAAATGTTCAGATGTACCAATGGATGGAGAATACAACTACAAAGAGTGAAGATAAGTTGGGTGGCTCAACAGAGACCACTACAACTTATGATTATGTCAAAGAGTGGTCATCCACCTCAATTGACTCCTCATCTTTTAAGCATCCACAAAACCATCAAAACCCACCAATGGCGTACAGTAGAGCTACCTACACCACCGATGCAAATATTGGCGATTTTTATCTATCAAAAAATATTATCAACCATTTTGGAACTGGAAGCAGTTTTGATGGACTCTCTACTATGCCTGAAAAAATTGGTGATATGAAAAATTATAAATCCTATCTATATAAAGGAGAAAATCCAGATACTCCTGCCATAGGGGATATAAAAATCACCTATACCCAAGCAGCAAAAGGAACATACTCCCTTGCAGGTATGGCAAAAAATAAAGCGTTAGTACCATATGTAAGCCAAAACGATAGAACTCTTATCTTTGTTAGAAATGGCATAGTCTCTGCCAATCAAATTTTTCAAGAGGAGTTTGATTCAAACAGTATGCTTACTTGGGGATTAAGAGCCGTAGGTCTTCTTTTGATGTTCTTTGGATTCAAACTTATTATGGGACCACTTGCTACACTAGCAAATGTTATACCGATGTTTGGTTCACTTATCGGTGGAGCTTCTAGTATAGTAGCAGGGGTTTTGACTCTTCTTCTTGGTTCTGTTGTTATTGCTATAGCATGGTTTGCTTCACGACCTATATTGTCACTTATTATTATAGCAGTGGGTATTGGATTGACGGTGATTTTGAACAGATTCAAAAAAGATAAAGGTACTTTTGGTCAAAATAGCACAACTCCACCGAGCAGAAATAGTGGTGCAACTCCACCACCAAGAAGATAATAATTAAAAGTTACTTGGAATCGGAGGCTTTAGCCCAATGCCAATGAATTAAGCTAAATAGTTCGGGTGTAAACACGCCGATTCTGAAAATGCAGATTGCATATAAGGAAACGATGGCTTCAGCCTCGCTAATTCATTGGCATTAGGCTTTAGCCCCGAAAGAGACGAAACTAAAGTTTTCGTTTCCTAGTCTTGCAAAATATCAACAGTTATAAAAAGGAATAAAAAGATGAATGTAGAATGGTTTTTAGAGTATGATAACGGAAAAACAGTAGGTCCACTCTCAACAAATGAGGCGAAAAGATATGCAAAAGATGACAATAGTGGATTTGCATGGAAAGAGGGTTTTAGTGACTGGAGACCAATAACAGAAATTGCAGAACTCCAACCTAGAACCAATAGCCTATATGGAAGAGGTGCTAGTAGCCCAACTGCACCACCATCAAGAGCGATGGGTAGTAGACAAGCTTTTGAGACAGCTGATGAGATTGACTACAAGATATTTGGTGAAGATATACAGTATGTGGAGATAGAGCTTGACCCTCGTGAGTCTGTGGTTGCGGAAGCTGGGTCGATGATGTATAAAGATAGCACTGTAGTTATGGATACAGTATTTGGTGATGGTTCAGGCTCAAAAGCAGACAATGGTGGTTTTTTTGACAAATTAGTAGGAGCTGGAAAGCGATTAGTAACAGGAGAGAGTCTCTTTACCACAGTCTTTACACATGAGGGGCATGGCAAAGCAAAACTAGCTTTTGCAGCACCATACCCTGGGAGAATTATCCCTGTTGACCTCTCCAAAATAGAGGGTGGAACGCTCATCTGCCAAAAAGATTGTTTCCTTGCCGCAGCAAAAGGTGTCTCTATCGGTATCCATATCCAAAGAAAGATACTAACAGGACTCTTTGGTGGAGAAGGTTTCATCATGCAAAAACTCGAAGGTGACGGAATGGTATTTATCCACGCAGGAGGAATGCTAAAAGAGATTGAACTAAAAGCAGGTGAGACTCTACATCTCGATACAGGTTGTCTAGTAGCTATGGAGCCTCAGATTGAGTTTGACCTAGAACAGGCAGGTGGAATCAAAACAGGTCTTTTTGGTGGAGAGGGATTCTTCTTTGCAAAACTGCAAGGTGAGGGAAAAATCTGGGTACAATCTCTGCCATTCTCACGATTAGCAGGAAGAATGCTCTCTGCTGCTCCACAAGGCGGAGGCAGTGACCAAGGTGAAGGTTCTGCTCTTGGAATGATTGGTGATATGGTGATGGGGAGTAGGCATTAGTAGGTTCGATGAAATCGAACAATTAACAATAGAATAACCAATAAATTCGTTTTTTCAATGGTGTAATATTTGAAATTTTTTAAAATTATTGGCATTTATTTATGCCAATATCATTTATTAGATTTCATCGAACCTACAAACGAAACGCTCGAATATCCCCAAAAAATATCAAATCTTTCAATACAGCTTTTTGGGCAATGCCATCTTTGCCAATACTTAGAAGCAACTCTCCTTTGTCACTAGAGAAAATCTCTTGATGAATAACTGCTCTAGCATACCAGTCGGCATCCTCGCCAAGCATCTTTTTGAACTCTGGTAACTCATCACTATTTGGAATATGAACATCCACAAAACCATCCTGTTTCTCTGCACCGACAGCTTCAAAACGATAATCTTTGCTTGTGGTTCTATCTTTTACATAGCTGTTTAGATTAAAATAGAGAGTCAACAGGTCATCTTTTGCATACTCTTTCATGACCTTTGTCTCATCTTTATACATCTCTCCTCTTTTCCACTTTTGAGTTACTCTTATAACCTCTTTTTTATCATGGTCTATTTTGTAGACTCTATCGGTCATCTTGGAGCCATAATGTTTGATAATCTGGTACAAATCAGAGACCATTACACCATCCGCTATATGACCTTTGGATATGTGTCTCTCTTTTTGACCTCTTGATAGTGTCTTTGCAATCCCTGTTGCCTCCAAATCTATATCTATCACATAAAAGCTATCATCTTTAGTTAGTTTTGCTTCGGCAATCCCTATCTCACCAAAAATTCCAAACTCTACCTTATATTTTACTTCAATAGTTTCAGCATTCGATATATTAAAGATAAAAAGAAGTGAAACCATTATCATCAAGAACTTTTGCATTGCAATCCTCTCTTTTTGAAGCATTATAACTAAAAAAATTTGATAAAATACGAAGAGAATAGAAATAAACAGAAAGATTAAGATATGAATGAGAATAACGATACCAATGTAACCCAAACAGAAAAGATAATAGATACTCTCGATTTGGAATTAGAAGACCACACTCAAGAATTTTTGGCACAACTATACAACAGTGAGTATGGAAGCTATCTTGCCGAAACCTATTTTGGCGTTCCTCTTGCCAATCTCATTACTGCTTTTTTAGCGCTCTTCTTTTTTCTATTTCTTAGAAAAATGTTTACAAAACTTACCATCAAAATTCTGCAACCATTAACAAGGAGAACAGAGACATTTTATGATGATAGAGTCCTCTATGCACTAAAAGGTCCCATCTCTTTTCTCTTTGTGATTATTGGATTCAATCTCTTTTTTGCTCTACTATTTTTGGAGACAGAGCTTGTAACAAAAATAACGAGTAGTATGGTTATGTTTAATATATTTTGGGTTATCTTAGCCCTCACTCATGCCTTCAGAGATGCAGCTTATCATTTTATGAGCAAATTTAACCCAGAACTCGCTCATGAGATGGGTAATTTTATGCTAACTATTCTTCGTGGTATTATAATGGTGGTAGGACTAGGCTCTATCTTACAGATTTGGGGTATCAATATTGCTGGATTGGTCGCAGGTTTGGGTATTGGTGGTCTTGCTTTTGCACTAGCAGCCAAAGATACAGCCGCCAATCTTTTTGGCTCCATCGCTCTGCTTCTTGACAAATCTATCCGTATCGGTGAGTGGATAAGGATAGATGGAGTTGAAGGAACTGTGGAGGATATAGGGATGCGTACTACAAAGATTCGTGCTTTTAATAAGTCTCTTATTACCTTACCTAATCAGATGATAGCAAACAATCCCATAGAGAACTTCTCTCGCCGTAAAACTAGACGAATCAAGATGAAAATAGGTGTAACATATCATACAACAAGTGAGCAGATGACGAATATTCTCTTGGAGATAAAAACGATGTTACAAAATCATGAAGGCATATCACAAAAAAGTACCATGCTTGTCAATTTCACCTCATTTGATGATAGCTCTTTGGGTATCCTTATCTATACTTTCTCCAATACAGCAGTTTGGGCAAAATATATGGAAATTAAAGAGGATGTTAATTTGAAGATTATGAAGATAGTGGAGGATAACAAAGCAGAGTTTGCATTCCCTTCTCAGTCGCTTTATATTGAGAAATCTGATATAATTCCGAAATAATACAGATAGAGAGATATAATATATGACAAACCTAAAAAAAGTAGCCATCCTAGGACGACCAAATGTAGGGAAGAGTTCCCTCTTTAACCGTCTAGCAAGGCAGAGAGATGCCATCACTTCAGATGTAAGCGGAACCACAAGAGACATCAAAAAGAGAGTGGTAACCATATCAAAAGACCGTGACTTCGAAGTGATAGATACAGGTGGGATTGATGATAGTACAGAGATGTTTGCAACGGTCAAAAGACTCTCACTTCGTACGGCAGAAGAGGCTGACATTATCCTCTATATGGTAGATGGTAAAAATATACCTGATGATGAGGACAGAGAGCTGTTTTATGGTCTTCAAGAGCTTGGAAAACCTATTGCTCTAATAGTCAATAAGATAGATAATGACAAAGATGAGAGCCTACGATATTGGGACTTTTTAGAGTTTGGTGCAGATATGACTCTGCCTATCTCTGTGAGTCACAATCGCTATATGAATGACTTTTATGCTTGGCTAGAGGAGCATATCCCTGCAAGAGAAGAGGAGTCTGCTCCTACTATAGTAGAGGATGATGAGCAGAGCTTTGAAGATATTGTAGAGATAATTCATAATGAAGAGGAACAGGCAGAAGATAGAGACATCAAAGTGGCAATTATCGGTAGGGTCAATACTGGTAAAAGTTCACTTTTAAACGCTTTGCTTCAAGAGGAGAGAGCCGTTGTCTCCCCTGTTGCAGGAACCACTATAGACCCCATTGATGAGTCTATGGAGTACAAAGAACACAAGATAACTTTTGTAGATACAGCAGGTATACGAAGACGAGGAAAGATTCTTGGAATCGAAAAATACGCTCTGGGTAGAACAGAAGAGATGCTAAAAGAGGCAGATATTGCCCTTCTTATAATAGACTCTACAGTTGGTGTTGTGGAGCTTGATGAGAGAATTGCGAATCTGATAGAGAAGTACAGACTTGGTTGTCTAATAGTTCTAAATAAATGGGATATACGAGATGAGATAACTTATGAAAAGGCTGTTGATGATATTCGTGATGAACTGAAATTTTTGCACTATGCACCACTAATTACTATCTCTGCAAAGACAGGTCAGAGGGTTCACAAAATCTTAGATGATATTGTATTAATATTTGAGAGATACAAACGGAGAATTCCAACAGCGAAGCTCAATGAGGTGATTAAATTTGCTACCAATAGACATCATGTGCCTTCATTAAATGGTGCGATTGTCAAGATTAAATTTGCAACGCAATATGAGATAAAACCACCTAAAATTGCACTGATTATGAATAGACCTGATGGACTACACTTCTCATATAAACGCTACCTTGCCAATGTGCTTCGGTCAAAATTTGACTTTGAGGGTGTGCCTTTGGATATATCTGCTAGACATAGAGGGCAGAGAATGGACGATGATTAGAGTTTTTTAGGAAATGCAAATTTTAGTCCTGAAACAATAGACGAGGCTGAAGCCATCGGTTCCTTATATGCTGAAAACTACGGAAAAAAAATTATGCTAAAATGTCAATAAAAAATGAAATTAAAAACCTACATAGAAAAAATAACAAAAACTCTTGAAAAAGAGAGTA
>NZ_JAACKB010000109.1 GCF_010892395.1 Sulfurovum sp. bin170 | reverse complement strand
GACTTTGTAGAGGTCTCAAAAAGGGTTATAAAAATAGGGAAATAGTTAAGTACCTAACCCCTTAATCTTTTCTGTTATAATACCAAAAAATTAATCCAATCAAGGAAAAAAATGAGAAAAATATTTCATCTACAACATGAAAAACATCATCCAGATAGAGTTATCGAATCAATCAAGAGTGAACTTCGTAAATATCTAAAACGGGAACGAAAGAAAAAATTGGCAGATAGCAAAAAAATGTATTGGGATTTTGATTGTAAATTTGGTAAAGATAGTGATAGTGCTACAACTATGAGTTTTGATGAGATTCTAAAAGCGTTAGAGAGAGCAAATGTAGAGAAACTAGAGAGATGTTATATAGAGATAATAGCAAAAGCTGTTATGAAACCTCAAAAAGAGGAAGAGAAGGAGTAAGCTCCTAAGTACCTACCCAAAATTAATTTCAAAAAGATTGGAAACGATGGCTTTAGCCTCGCTATATTCGGGACTAAAGTCTCCGATTCCGAATGAATATAATATTGGTCACCTACTTACTTCTTCTTTCCAGACTTACAAACATAGTTGGCGATAATATCACCTATCTCTGTACAAGAGCATATCTCTTTAGCATCATAAGCACCAAGGTCACCTGTTCTGTATCCCATAGCTAATGATTTTTTAATAGCAGCATCAATCTTATCAGCAGCTTCATATTCACCAAGGGCGTATCGTAACATCATCGAAGCACTTGATATTGTAGCTAGTGGATTTGCAATACCCTGTCCTGCAATATCTGGAGCCGAGCCATGAATAGGCTCATAGATACCAACTTTTGAACCTGTACTAGCACTTGGGAGAAGTCCGATAGAGCCACTTAGCATACTTGCTGCGTCGGAGAGAATATCTCCAAAGATATTACCTGTCAAAATCACATCAAACTGCTTTGGTTCACGGATTAGTTGCATAGTTGCATTATCCACATACATATGAGTAAGCTCTACCTCTGGATAATCTTCTGCCACCTCTATAACTATCTCTCTCCAAAATTGACTCACTTCAAGAACATTGGCTTTATCCACAGAGCAGACTCTTTTGTCTCGTTTCATCGCAATCTCAAAAGCAACTTTTGCGATTCGCACAACCTCTTCTCTTGTGTAGACCATCGTGTTATAGGCTCTGTCAACACCCAGCTCTCTTGGCTCACCAAAATAGAGTCCACCAGTAAGCTCACGAACCACCATAATATCTACACCTTGAACAACTTTTTGCTTTAGCGTAGAGGCATTAACCAACTCATCATAAACCATAGCAGGACGAAGGTTTGCAAAAGTTCCCATAGATTTTCTAAGTGCAAGTAGTCCACTCTCTGGTCTAAGATGTCGCTCTAAATTGTCCCATTTGGGACCACCAATAGCACCAAACAGTACAGCATCACATCGTTTCACACCCTGAATAGTCTCATCAGGTAGAGGCACACCAGTCTCGTCAACTGCCACACCACCCATTAACATCTCTTCGTACTCTAAGTTAAATCCCATATTTGCAGATAGTGCATCTAAAACTTTGATAGCTTCATCAACCACCTCTGGTCCAATACCATCACCTTTTATAATACCTATTCTATAATTTCTTCCCATCTCCTACGCCTCCTCTTCTGCTATCTCTCTTTTGGCAAATGCTATGAGTCCACCTGCATCAACCAACTCCTGCATAAAATCAGGAATAGGTCTAAATTTATATGTTTTAGCTTGAGAGATATTTATCACTTCCCCTTTAGCCATATCTACTCTAACTGTATCACCTTCGTTAATTTCATATGACTCTTCAAGCTCAAAAATAGGCAGACCCATATTGAAAGCATTCCTATAAAATATTCTTGCAAATGTAGGGGCAATCACAGCTGAAATCCCTGCGGCTTTTAGTGCAATAGGAGCGTGTTCTCGACTAGAACCACAACCAAAATTTTCACCTGCAACAATAATATCCCCCTCACTCATTTTCGTAACAAACTGGGGGTCTGCATCTTCCATTACATACTTTGCTAACTCTGTCGGCTCACTTGTATTTAGGTATCTAGCAGCGATAATCAAATCTGTATCAATATTATCACCAAATTTCCAAACTTTACCTTGCAACGGCTATCCTTTAAATATAGGTTATCTGCCTATTTAATATAATCTCGAAAGTATAACCAAAATGCGTTTAAAGGTAATCATATTTGTTAATTATCTATTAATAATTCTCAACTCTACCATCTATGGTAACAAGCTCTCCACTATCATATATCTTAACCTTTTGGGCTTCTGTTGCCCTACCCTCACTATCAAGCTCAAATATAATAAACTGAAAAATCTCCTGACACTTTTTAGGAATATCAAAATGCCCTCCAAGTCCAGTCATAAATCGCTTAATTGGTATCTGCTTATCCATCCCTATCACTTGGTCACGACAGCCAGTAAGCCCTACATCTGTCACATAACAGCAACCATCCGCAATAATCAAATCATCAGTACCCACATGAGTGTGCGTTCCAAACAGAGCAGAAACTCTATCTTTTAGGATATGCAACATAGCCAACTTCTCACTAGTCGCTTCTGCATGTATATCAACGATAATATGTTTTATCCCACTCTCTCTTAGTTCTCTGACTAGCTCATCTATTTTTATGAAAGGATTATCTGCCATAGGCATGGTGTAGTGACCCATTACAGAGATAACGGCAACTCGTTTAGCCAATATCAGGGTCTCCAAAACTCCTTTGCCAGGAGCATTATCAGGATAGTTAATAGGACGAACTATAGGGTAGTTCTCAAACATCTCAAATATCTCTTTTTTATCCCAAGAGTGATTACCTCCTGTCATGGCATCTATACCATACCCCATAAGTTCTTCACAGTTTTTTTTGGTCATTCCAAAACCGTGACTTACATTTTCGTAGTTTGCTATTACAAAATCTATTTTGTACTTCTCTTTTATCTCTTTGAGGTGTTTCCCAACCATAAGTCTCCCAGGTTTACCTACTATATCTCCTATAAATACTATTCTCATATATCTCTCTTTTTTTAATATGAGTATTTTATCATATTTTTATAAAATAGAAATCTATAAGAAACTATACCCCCATCATCTCATCAACTTTATCTTTAATATAGTTAAAATTGGACGATTTATCAATAATAAATTTATAAGCATCTCTATCACTTGCCAATAAGTTTTCACTACTATCCTCAACAAAAAGAAGCGTTGGAACACTATTCTCTTTAATCACATCCGTCACAGAGCTATGGGTTCTCTCATTGTCACTTCTATCCAAAAGAAGAGACCTATATTGGTTAATATCTATCATGCTTTTAAACTCATCAATATTCTTAGCCACATCAACACTATAACCAAACTTTCCTAGAATAGCACCAACAATCTTTGACTCTGTAGGGGTCTGTTTATACAATAAAATATCTTTTTCTAAATCTCCATCGACACCCTCTTGTCTTGTTGAGTAGAACTGATTTAGAACAGTTATAAACTTATTTAGGTCAATAGGTTTTGCAATATACTCATCCATTCCAGATGCAAGGTATCGCTCTCTATCTCCTTTTAAAGCATTGGTTGTAACTGCAACTATAGGTGTATGCTCTAAATTATTTTTTTTCTCATACTCTATGATAACTCTTGTCGCATCGACCCCATTCATAACAGGCATCTGTATATCCATGAAGATAATATCATAAGAGTTTTTCATATACATCTCAACAGATACTCTTCCATTCTCTGCTGAGTCTGAATTGATTCCTAGATTCTCTAAAGTTTTTATAATCATCTTTAGATTTATAGGATTATCCTCCACCACTAGAGCTTTTAGCCCATGAAACATCTGTGAACTGCTATCAACTCTATCTTTTCTATTTTGCGAGAGTATCTCAATAGAGTTCTCAATTTTAGAAAACAGTATTGGTTCATAGATAACTTGTGAAAATATAGGTGCAATATCCAAAATGTTGTCTCTATTTTTTAGTTTTGTAACTAAAACTATCTGACTATCCGAACTGTGCCGTGCTACTATCCTCTGCAACTCTTTTTTATCTATCTCATCATAGTGTATATAGAGTACATCAAACGAGCTTGTCTTTGCATCTTGACACGCTACAAATGTATTGAATCTCTGTGTAGATATATCTTTAAAAGATTGTAGATACTTATCTATATAGTAATCAGACTCTCTAGCCTGAACACTCTTAGGAGAGTATATAGCTACGCTCATAGCTTTGTAATTATACTCCGTAATGATAGCTCTCTGAGCCATATCTAGTGAAAATGATAGAGTAGTCCCAACGCCTTGCTTACTATCTAGTTGTAGTATTCCACCTAACATTTTTACTAAACTTAGTGAGATAGTAAGACCCAGACCTGTACCTCCATGCCTTCTCATACTACTATCATCTACCTGCGTAAATGCATCAAAAACTCTATCTTTCTGCTCTGGAGATATACCTATACCTGTATCTTTAACAGTGAAGTTAACCTCAATACTGTCGCCTTTTATACTCAATTTTTCTATAGATACACCTATTTTCCCACCACTCTCTGTAAACTTAATAGAGTTGGAGATAAGATTTATCAACACCTGTTTAATCTTTCCATAATCACTCTCTACTAGAATATTTGATAGTTGTGGGTCTAGCCAAATTGAAAAATCAATATCTTTTTTTGAAGCCTCTATAGCATAAGTCTCAATAACATTCTCAAGCTCATCTATAATACTAAAGTAGCTCTTCTCTAGCTCTATCTTTCCACTCTCTATCTTTGAAATATCAAGTATATTGTCAACCACACCTATCAAATTTTCGGAGCTTTTACGAATAGTATTGACAAAATCGCTCTGTTCATAGTCTAGTTTTGTAGATTTTAGCAACTTCGTAAAACCTACAATACCATTTAGAGGTGTACGAATCTCATGAGACATATTGGAGAGAAATAGACTCTTTGTTCTGTTTGCCTCATCTGCCAATTTTTTACTCTCTTGGAGTTCATTTATCATACTTGAAATAAGCGAATATATCTCTGTATGGTCTTTCTCTTTTAGCATAGATTTGAACTCTCTAATTTTATTTTTATCAGAAGAGTGCTTAATATCCTCGAACAACTGCTCCAAAGCTTCTCTGTTATCTCTAGTCTCAAGAAAGAAATGGTCTCTCTTTATATACATAATTAGCAGAGAGAAAAGAAGTATAGCAGAAGAGACAAACATAATAATCTTATGCTCAAAAACCTTTCCTATCGAAGCTGTTGAACTAATGATACTGTTATAGT
>NZ_JAACKB010000108.1 GCF_010892395.1 Sulfurovum sp. bin170 | reverse complement strand
GGCTAAAGCCATCGGTTCCTTATATGCAATCTGCATTTTCGGAATCGGCGTGTTTACACCCGAACTATTTGGTTCAAAAAAAGCTTAATTTATTGGCATTGGGCTAAAGCCTTCGATTCCAAATGAGTTTTATCTTACCTCAACGGTCTTATCAACTCTGCTTCCCTACCTTTTCTCATCGCCACTATCATCTCAACCGTATCTCTATAAGTAGCAATAAAGTACTCTCTAAATTTAGAATAATCACCACTCTCATAATACTCTACAATAGAGACCAAATACTCTCTTATTCGCTTCTCATCAGGTATGTAGAGCATCTTATCTTCACTCTTTAGTGCCACATTTAACATCATTCTAGCCGTTCTTTTATTGCAGTCTTTGAAGTATTGCAGATAGGCTAGATTGCAGTGAATATAGAGTGCCTTATCAAATGGGTTTTTGATGCTTTTATACTTTTTAAACATATAATTTAACTCATCATCTAGCTTCTCTTTGGTGGCTAGAGGAGTATAGTTAGAGCCTTTGATAGCAACCTCTTCATCTCTTGGTACTGCTCTCTCATTTTCGGCTACCATCTCATTTGAGAGGATATAGTGCAAATCTTTTAGGGTCTCTTTTGTCACCTCTAAATCTTCATCTATAAATTTCTCGTAAGCATCTCTCATATTTAAAATCATCTTGGCATCACTATACCGTTTACCACCTGCTGTTCGACCATACTCCAACAGAGTGTGAGTATCGTGTCTATCATAGGTATTTCCTTCAATTCTAGCAGAGGTATGAATAAAGTCCATTCCAAATTTATCAACAAAACTTCTATTTGTTAAAAAACTAGATAAAGAGACTTCTCTATTCAACTTATCTAAGAGTTGAAGCTCCTCTATGGTAAAAATCTCTGTTTTTTCAAGAAAATTTGGATTGTATAGAATCATGTTTAAACCTTTGGAGAATTATATCATTTTTTCGATATAATCACTAAAAAAAAAGGACTTTATACATGAGATACATATCTATAATACTAACACTATCACTGCTTTTGAGTAGTGCTAATAGTGAAGACAACCAAACTACAGAGAAGAATATAACTGCCCCAAGCTTTTCCCTCAAAACAGCTAATGAGAAAACTTTAGAGGTTAAAGAGATAGAAAATGGAGTTCTCTTCGAAGGCTCTGAAGATAAAATTGTTATCTTATCTTTTATCGCCTACAACGGTCGCCCTTGTCTTCGTGCCATAGATACATTTAAAGAGATGCAAAAAGAGTATAAGGACATAGATGTAGTGGCTATTGATGTTAGAGGAGTAGACCAAAAGGGTCTAAAAGAGTTTGCCAAAAACAAAGAGATTAAGTTCCCTCTTGTTAATTATGATAATGCCAAAGAGTTTACAAACTATATTGGACAAAAAGCTGGATGGAATGGTTCGCTACCTTTTACTCTGATTATGGACAAAAAAGGTCTTGTTAAATATCTTCAAGTAGGACTTATTCCACTAGAGGGATTAAAAAAAATATATCAAGAGATAAAATAGAAAATTTTCATGATAAAAACAATAATTGGAAAACCTGATTTTATAGAGTCTCTTCGTGGTAAAAGAGCTTCGTTTATGTTAGCCCTAAGCAATACTAAAACAGCTGATATAGAGGGAATTACTCAAGCGGGAATCCGAAATATGATATATCTAACCCCAACACTTGATAGTGAGTTTCTATGTACTGGAGAGGTGCGAAGTTTAGAGAATATCGCCCAAACGCCCAAAGGTGTACCAACCCCTGCTCTTATCACTAGAGCCGTGCATCTGTTAGCACCATATGGTCGTATTGAGCTTTTGGATTTGGGATTAGAAATCAAACCAAAACTAGACTACTTTACTCAACACGGTTTTGATATTACTCCAAGTCAAAGTATTGTAGAAGGTGCAGATATTGATGCCCAAGAGGTATTTGAAAAAGGTGTAGCCTTTGGTCAAAGCTATGAGTGCCAAGATGAATATATAATTTTGGCTGAATCGGTTCCAAGTGGAACAACTACAGCCACTGCTACAGCACTTGGATTAGGATACAAAGCAGAGGGGATGTTCTCTAGCTCTTTCAAGAACAGTCCAGATGATATAAAAGAGAAGACACTAAAACTTGCTCTATCCAACATTGATGATAAAAACGATATATTTGATACCCTAAGTAAGGTAAGTGATAATATGATTATCTTCAATGCAGGGTTTTTAATGGGTCTCAATAATAGGATTAAAGTAATTCTCGCAGGTGGTACGCAGATGGCTTGCGTGCTGTTAGTTATGAACAGAATTCTCAAACTTATGGGAGGAGCTATGGAGACCTCTAATCTAGCTCTCTGTACTACTAAGTGGGTAGCAGAGGATGAAAATAGTGATATAGAAGCTCTTCTAAAAATGCTCTCTTTTCCTATCAATGCCTACTATGCCGATTTTGACTTCTCTTTGAGTGAACGCCCTGCTTTGAAACTATATGATGAGGGTGAAGCCAAAGAGGGTGTTGGAGCTGGTGGGGCTTTGGTTTATGGGTTTTTGAATGGAGTTTCCAAAGATAAGATAACCAAGCAGGTAGAGAGTCAATTATAATCTATATCCGTTTAAATGTTTTATTTATCCCCCTATTTTTTATAATTTTTTGATATAATCAAAATAAAACAAAGGAAGATTTGATGCAGGTAGCCTATAGATTGAGTGCCAATGAGTTAGATATAAATTTTTTAGAATCTATCAAAAAACTCTTTAAAGAAAAAAGACTCTATATCAATATTACTATAGATGAATATAAAGATGATACTGAATATCTCCTCTCAAATAAATTCAATGCCAATAGACTTCTAAATGCCATTAATAATATTGAAAATAATAAAGATAAATTAATATATAAGAATATAGAAGATTTAGGATAAAGTCATGTTAGCATTTGAGCCTTCGGCATGGAAAGATTATATCTATTTCAAAAATAGTGATAAAGCTATTTCAAAAAAGATAGATAAATTAATCAAAGAGACCTTAAGAAAACCATTTGATGGCATAGGAAAACCTGAAAGATTAAAGGGGAATTTAAGTGGATATTGGTCAAGGAGAATAACACAAGAACATAGATTTGTCTATAAATATGAGGATGGTGTAATAATTATTGCTTCTTGTCGGTTTCATTATGAATAAATAGTAAAATAAAACAAAATGAGCAAAATTTTATACTATGGTGGACAGAAATCAGGTAAATCCCTCTTGGCTGAACAGAAAGCTCTGAAGTTATCTCATAATAAACAACCATACTATATCGCAACCTACGACAACTCCTATGCAGACCAAGAGATGCAGGAGCGAATCGACAGGCACAAGTTACAAAGAGAGAATAAGTTTATCTCAATTGAGGAGCCTTTTGATTTGCCTTTAGTTATTAATAATGAGGGAACTTATCTGATTGATTGTCTCTCTATGTGGATACTCAATACACTAGATATGAAGATAGAGAAGCTTTTTGAACAACTTGAAACTCTTGCCAAAAAGGATACAAATACTGTTTTTGTACTTAATGATGTCTCTTCAGGAATTATTCCTATAGATGCAGAGAGTCGAAAGTTTGTCGATAGGTCAGGAACTGTGGGACAGAGAGTTGCAAAAATTTGTGATGAGGTCTATGAGGTTAAACTTGGATTGGAGATTAGACTAAAATGAGTATGGAGATTGGTTTTGTAATAAAAAAAATGGTATCGGCTATAGTTATGCCACTACCTATAGGGTTGATTTTAGGGGTTATTGGACTATGGTATCTCTATAGAAATCATAATAAAAAAGCAAAAATATTTTTGACCATAAGCCTACTTTGGATTGCCACTATCTCTTATACTCCATTTTCAAATCTTCTTTTGAAACCTCTTGAAGACTCCTATAGCAAACTCAAAAAGATACCCAAAGATGCTAAGTATATCCTGCTTCTAGGTGGAGATAAAGAGCGTCGTGCATGGGAAGCTCTAAGACTATATCACAAAATACCAAATGCAAAAATAATCACCTCTGGCTATGCTCCATTTGGAGGAAAGATACCATCAGCCATTAAAACAGCTAAATTTTTACAAAAAGTGGGTGTCAAAAAAGAAGATATTATCAT
>NZ_JAACKB010000107.1 GCF_010892395.1 Sulfurovum sp. bin170 | reverse complement strand
CCAATGCCAATGAATTAGCGAGGCTGAAGCCATCGTTTCCGTATATGCAATATTTTTTTACGGAATCGGCGTGTTTACACCCGAACTATTACATTCAAAAAAAAGCTTAATTCATTGGCATTGGACTAAAGTCTCCGATTCCAAAAAGTTTTGCAAGAAGTCTATCACATAGCATCCTTTATCATCTCTGCTACCTTCTCCGCCTTGGTTCCAAGAACTACCTGAATGGTAGTCTCATTAGGTTTGATAACCCCTTTAGCTCCAAGCTTCATAAACGCTTCATCGTGCAACTCTTTGGATGATTTGACCTGCATTCGAAGTCGTGTAATACAAGCATCTGTATCTATGATATTATCTCTACCCCCAAGAGCCTCTATAAATGCTTCTGCTTCATTTGAGCTTTCTACTTTTTCTGTACTATTGTTGTTAGCTTCAAAGATAGTGATTTTGAATATCTTGATAGTATAGTAGGAGAGTATAAAATAGACAAATCCAAAAAACAATCCAAGAGGTAAAATAAGTATCGGATTGGTAGCAAGTTTATAGTTGATAACATAGTCAAATAGACCTGCTGAGAATCCAAAACCGTGATGGATATCCAAGAAGTGGGCAGATGCCACAGCGAGTCCAGCTAATATAGCATGAAGCAAGAAGAGTAGGGGGGCTATAAATAGAAATAGGAACTCTAGTGGTTCAGTTATTCCTGTGAGAAATGAGGTAAAAGCGACACCTACAAGAATCGCTCCTGCTTTTTTTCGTTCCTCTTTAGCTGTAGTTAGATATATTGCAAATGCCATTGATGGTAGTCCAAACATCATAACCACATAGAATCCTGCCATATAGATTCCTGCTGTTGGGTCACCTGCGAAGAAACGGTGCAGGTCTCCGTTGGCTACTACTGTCGCTCCCTCCTTGATATATTCGTACTCTCCTACTTGGAAAAGGAAGACAGAGTTTAGGATATGGTGTAGTCCTAGTGGGATGAGTAGTCGGTTTAGAGTTCCATAGATGAAGCTTCCTATCTCATCAAGGTTGATAATAGCGTGAGAAAAAGCATCAATTCCACTCTGTGGATAGTGCCAAAAATATCCTGCTAAGACACCGACTAGAATAGCCGAGAGGGCTGTGACAATAGGTACAAACCGTTTTCCTCCAAAGAAGCCTAGAAATTCGGGAAGTTTAATTGTGTGATAACGGTTATAGAGTGTACCTGCTAAGATACCAATGATGATACCGATAAATACCCCCATGTTTAATTTAGGGTCAATCTGTAGATAGACAGCCTTTGAGATTAGAAGCCCAACAGCACCTGATAGGGCGGCTGCTCCGTCATTGTTTTTGGCTAGACCATAAGCGATACCAACAGCAAAAAGCATATCAAGATTTGAAAATATGGCTTCACCTGCTACCTTCATAATATCGGCTACCTCTCCTGTAAAGATGTCTCCAAAACCGAGTCTTAAGAGTATGGCGGCTATGGGTAGTACAGCGATGGGGGTCATTAGGGCTTTGCCTATTTTTTGGAAGAAGTTAAACATTGTTGAGCCTAGATTTTTTTGTTCTAATGGTAGCATAATTTTTATTATTACTGCGAATTATCTATGAAAAAAACAGAGTTAATTCGTGCAAATAGATAGTTAGTGCGAATTACCTCATGAAAAGTAGTAGATAATTCGCTATAATAACTAAATAATCCACTAGTAGGAGTTTTTTATGTTTGTAGCTAGAGAAGAAGAGTTAAGTGAGTTGAGCAGTTTATTAACTAAAAAATCCTCCTCGTTTACAGTTGTCTATGGTCGAAGAAGGGTTGGGAAGACAGAGACGGTACGGCACTTTATCAAAGAGAATAATTTATTGAGCTTGGAAGTCACAGGTGTTTATGGAGCGACTAAAGCTACTCAAATAAACGCTTTTGTTAGAAAGATAGAGAGAGCTTCAAGAGGTGAGATTGTAGCTGTTGGTAGATTAAAAGAGTGGCAAGATGTTTTTTTCCTCTTAGAGGATTATATAAGCTCTTTGGGTAGTGAAAAAAAAGTAATATTTTTAGATGAACTTCCGTGGCTTGACACACATAGGTCAGGTTTTTTGAGTGCTTTTTCAGAGTTTTGGAACGATTTTTGTACAAGAAAGAGTGATATTATTCTCATAGTTTGTGGTTCTGCCACCTCTTATATGATAAACAGGATTGTCAAAAATAGAAAAACACTGCACAATAGAGTAACACAGAAGTTAAATATGCAACCATTTAAATTGAGAGCAACCAAAAAACTTTTGGAGGCTAAAAATTGTAGATATAGCAATAAATCTATAGTCGATACTTATATAGTTCTAGGTGGTGTGGCAAAATATATCAATGATATGGACTGCACAAAACATCAACTGGAAAATATAAGTTTTCAATGTTTTAGTAGGAATGGTCTGCTTGTTACAGAGTATCAAGAGCTTTATGAGTCACTATTCCAAAACTCACAATGGCACTATAAGGTGATGAATCTACTTTCATCTAAATGGAGTGGTTATATCCAAAAAGATATAGCCCAAGCGTTAAACACATCAGCCTCTGTGGTCAAAAAAGTTTTAGAGGAGCTTGAACTTTCAGGTTTTATCACCTCTGTTACCCAGTTTGGTAAGACAACAAGAGAAAAGGTATATAGGGCGACAGACTCTTTCTCCTATTTTTACAACAAATGGATGGAGAAGCACCAAAATATAGAGTGGAGAAATGTCGCTCTTTCTCAACAGTATAAAATATGGTCTGGATTTGCATTTGAGAATATATGTCATATCCATACCGATGAGATAAAAGAGGTATTGGGAGTTTCAGGGGTCAATACTCAAACGCACTACTGGAGTCACAAGGGAGAAAAAGGTACTCAGATAGACATGCTTTTGGAGTACACCGATGGTAGTAAAAACATAGATATTATAGAGTGTAAATATCATGATGATAAGTTTAGTATTTCGAAAAAATATTATTATGAGCTAAGAGATAAGATTTCTGTTTTTAATGAGCAGACTAAGTCTCGTTATAATATTCGACTTATATTTGTGACGATGTTTGGGGTGGTGAGGAATGAGTATTATAATGAGTTGGTCTATCGGGATGTTTTGATTGGGGAGGTGATGTGAGTAGGTAGAACTGCCCTCTGCCTGACATAAATCGATTAGATTTATCGGCTTAATCGGATTCTCTCTTTTAACGATGGTATAAGTTTAGATGAGACACTAAGAGTATCATACCCTATCTCTATAAGTTCAACCGTAGCCTCTTCAACTCCTGCAAGTTCTCCACAGATACTGATGGGTTTGTTGACCTGTTTGACGATGGTTTCCAATGCAGACATTAGCATGGGTGAGGTGGCATCTACTTGTAGGGTAGGGTGGGTTCTCTCTATGGCGAAGAGGTATTGAGTTAGGTCGTTGGTTCCTATGGAGTAGAAGTCTACTAGTTGGTCAAACTCTTTTAGGGCGAAGATTACACATGGGACTTCTAGCATGATTCCGAATTGGATATTGCTGATGTCTATCTTGTTCTCTTTGGCTACTGTTTGGGCTATGTTTTTTGCTTGGGTGAACTCTTTTGTATTGCTTACCATTGGGAACATGATTTTTATGGTTTTGTTCGGTGTTACCGAACCTACGGCTTTGTATATGGCTAGGAGTTGTTCTTTGAATAATATTTTTTCTTGTAGGGAGAATCTTATGCCTCTTATGCCTAAGAATGGGTTATCCTCTTTTTCTATATTGATATAGGGTAGGGATTTGTCTCCACCTATGTCTAGGGTTCTGATGGTTATGTTGTCAAATAGTTCAAATATATCTGTGTAGGCTTTGGTCTGTTGTTCTAAGCTGGGTTTGGTCTCTGTAAATAGGAACTCTGTTCTAAATAGTCCTACTCCATCTGCTCCTTGCTCTTTTGCCTCTTTGGCTGACGCTATATCGGCTATATTTGCTAGGACTTGAATCGCTTTTCCCTCTTTTGTTTGGGTGGATTCAAAACGCTTTTGGTAGCTCTGCTTTTGTTGCTCTTTGAACTTTTTCTGTTTTATTTTTGCTTTTTTTAGGTCATTTTCTGTTGGTTTTAGAATGAGGTTTCCACTGTTTGCATCTAATAGACTAGGAACCGATGGCTTTAGCCTCGTTATATTCGGGGCTAAAGCCTCCGATTCCGAATTTTTATTTATAATTAGAGAGGGGATGGCTTCTGAACGCAAGAGAATAGAGGCGTGAGAGGTTGGTGTTCCTTTTTGTAGGATTACTCCTTGGATGGGTGTGTTGGCTATAGTGCTTATATCACTTGGAAGTAACTCGTCTGCTAATAATATATATGGAGTATCAGGGAGTTTTAGTTCAATTTTTATTCCCATATATGATAAAACTCTCTGTTTTAAGTCTTGGTAGTCAGCAATTCTTGACTCGAATGCTGTACCTTTTAACTTGTCTATCTCTTCATCTATATTGTCAAAATTTTTATCAAATAGTTCAGAGTTAAGCAACTCTTTTTGAGCTAAATAGATTTGAGCTTCATCTTTTGTCCTATTCTCCTTATACAATTGCGATAGCTCTTCTTCCGTTTTCACAATGGCATCCCGTAGGGGCAGACCAATGTGTCTGCCCTCCTGCTCAACCCTCTCAACCCTCACAATAGGAGCAATAGCAACCCCCTTAGCAATAGTCTGTCCAGTTAAGATAGACCCTTCATAACGCTCCTCTTCCTGTTCAATCTCCTCAACAACCTTATCATCCTCCATAAGTCGCACAAAAAAAGAGGATAGGTGTTCACTAGCTTTTTGGGCTTCACCTCCCACACATCTCAAAGTAAAGCTCTCACCATTTTCCAATGCAAGTGCTAAAATTTTAGGAACTTGAGTCGCTGATACCTCTCTGTTATGAGCTATAATAGTTATAGTTGAATTAAACTTTTTAACCTCATTAACAAATTTGGCAATGGGTCGCAGATGAAAACCATTAGTCGATGTTATGGTTAGAGTAGTCTCTATCCTCTTTTTAAATAGCTGTTTTAAAAATTTCATTTTATAAAAATCCTTTAATAAAATCTTTGACTTTATTGAAATAATAGCTAAAAATTAAAACCTTTTTATAAAAGAGTGGCAATATGGCTTGGAATTTCTTAACTTATAGTAGTTTTGATGCTCATGCTCTGCTATATAGAACTTATGTGCATTGGCGTTTTTGAACATAGTTGCGATATTCATCCCTCTATCTTCAAGCTGATTTATTAGCTTTTGAGCTATATCCTCCTCTTCTATATCATTGGTAAAGATGGCAGATAGGTACTGCGAACCTATATCTGGACCTTGACCATTGGTCTGTTCAGGATTGTGGGTCTCAAAAAAAAGCTTGGTTAGTCTCTCAAATGATACGATTTTTGGGTCATAAGTAACCTCTACAGTCTCTAAGTGACCTGTATCTCTATAGCAAATATCTTGATAGGTGGGATTTTCTGTATATCCACCCATATATCCTGAGTCAGCTGATATAACTCCCTCTTGTTTTTGGAACCAGTACTCAACACCCCAAAAACATCCAGCGGCGAAGTAGGCTTTTTTATATTTGCTGTTTTCATTATTAGATTGAAAACCGAGTGAGATAGAGTTGACACAGTGTCTTGTGCTTTTGGGTGTCATCTGCTCACCTTTAAAAACATGACCCAAGTGACCATCGCAGTTTGCACAAACAATCTCTACTCTTCTTCCATCAGCATCAGGAACTTCTTTTACCGCTCCTGCTATTGCATCATCAAAACTTGGCCATCCTGAACCTGAATCAAACTTATCGTTTGAGTTAAAAAGAGGGGCGTTACATTTACGACAGGTGTAGACTCCATTTTCATAAAAACTACTGAATTTCCCAGAGAATGGCATCTCTGTACCTCTATTTTCTATGACTCTTATCTCTTCTGCATTTAAATCATTGTATGGCATTTTATGCTCCTTAGTTTTATCTAGGACTATTTTAGTCTTATTTATATGACAATATAACATCTTAAGTTAAAAATAAGCCAAAAATATTTAAATAGATGAAAAAATTATGATTTACAAAAAAATCACAATTATGTTATAATATGGTTCTTAAAATAAAGGAATATATTATGAACCAACGAACAATCAGTAAGCCAGTTGAGCTTGTAGGGATAGGACTTCACAAGGGTGAGCCTATTAAATTGAGACTTGAACCTCTTAGTGTTGATGCAGGGATTGTCTTCTATCGAGAAGATTTAGCCGTGAGCATTCCTCTCTCTCCATCCTCTGTTGTTGATACACAGATGGCTACTGTGATTGGTTCTGATAAGGGTACTATATCTACCATAGAACACTTTTTATCGGCTATTTATGCTTATGGTATTGATAATCTTCGTGTTGTAGTGAATGGGAATGAGATGCCAATTATGGATGGGTCAGCCTCTTCATTTTGTCTGCTTCTGGATGAGGCAGGGATAGAGGAGCAGAGTGCTTCTAAGAGAGTTATTCGGATTAAGAAAAGAGTTGAAGTGAGAGATGGTGATAAGTTTGTGCGAATTGAGCCAAGTAGTAGAGCTACCTTTGACTTTGAGATAGATTTTGCACATCCAGTGATTGGTCAGCAGTCGCAATCTTATAGTTTTGGGACGAAGCCATTTATTGATGAGATAGCAAGGGCTAGAACCTTTGGTTTTGCTAGGGATATTCAATATCTACAGAGTATCAATCTAGCTCTTGGTGCAAGTTTGAATAATGCTATTGGATTAGATGATGAAAAAGTTCTGAATCCTGAGGGGTTGAGATTTGATAATGAGTTTGCACGGCATAAGATTCTCGATGCTATGGGTGATATGATGGTGACAGGGCATAATATACTAGGTTCTTACACCTCATTTGCAGGTAGTCACAAACTTAACCATCAGTTGACTGTTAAGCTCTTGGCAGATGCTACTAATTATGAGATGGTAACTCTAAACAGAGTACAAAGTAGAGAGTTTGCAAAAAGTTTTGCCTAGATACGAAATTCTTATTGTCGCCATCGCCTCACCACTTCTTATTGGTGTTTATAAAGATGGAGTACTAATAGAGAATATCAAGTCAGAAGAGAAAACTTCTGAGATTCTTCTTAAACTTCTAATGGAGATAGCTGAAAAGTATAAGTATGGTCGTGTGATATATACAAGTGGTCCAGGCTCATATATGGCGATAAAGCTTACCTATATTACGCTTCGTTCACTGGAAATCATGAGAGGTATAGAGATTGCGGGTTGTGATGCTTTTTCGCTCAATTCTGAAACTCCTATTAAAGCTATGGGTAGACTATACTTTATCAAAGAAAAAGATACTATAATAACAAAAAAATTTGATGAAGCAGTAGAGCAACGGTTTGAATTACCTTCCATGTTGAGTGAAGTAACGATTTTAGACGATAATAAACCAGCGTATATTCTACCTGCCGTGTAATATGTAGGGGTAGACCCATGTGTCTACCCTCTATTATGACATCAGCAAAGGAACCACTTTGTTTGTATCTGTACCAGCAACATCAGCAAATCTTGGACCAGGTTTTGATACCCTTGGATTGGCTATAAATCTTCGTAATGAGATAACGATAAAACCATCTCGTTTTTTCTCTGTGTCGACTCGTGGAGAGGGCTCAGAAAATCCACATATTCGCAAAAATATTCTATTTATGAATATCTTCAATAAGCAGTATCAAAAACTCAAAGGCAAGAGAGATAATTTTAGATTTGAGTTTAATAATCGTATTCCTATATCAAGAGGTTTAGGCTCATCTTCTGCCGTAATTACAGCTGCACTTACTGCATCATTTGTCGCTTCTGGTGAGAGATACAATAAGCGAAAGATACTGAATCTCGCTTTGGAGTATGAGCCACATCCTGATAATATCACTCCTGCTGTTATGGGTGGATTTAATGTTGCTTGTGTGGAGGAGAAGAAGGTTTATAGTAAAAAGAGAAAAATTCCTGAGTATCTAAGGGCTGTTTTGGTTGTTCCAAATAGAACTATATCAACAGCAAAATCTCGAAAAATACTACCTGATATATATAGAAAAGATGAGGTGGTCTACTCTCTCTCCCGTTCATCATTTATGACTTCTCTTTTTATGACAGAGTCTTGGGATTTGCTTAAAATCGCATCAAAAGATAAGTTACATCAGACAAGAAGAATGAAACAGGTGCCAGAGTTGTTTAGTGTGCAGAAAATTGCTTTGGCAAATGGAGCTTTGATGAGTACACTCTCAGGAAGTGGTTCAACTTTTTTTACACTCTGTTATGCTGATGATTCAGCCAAAATTCAAGAGACTTTAGAGAATAACTTCCCCAAATACAGGGTTTTTACTAAGACTCTTGATAATTATGGTATAACTTCAAAGAGTTAATAACATTAATTGGGTATAATTATGCGAAAAAATGAACCTATACGGATGTGTATAGCATGTAGAGAAAGAGAACTGCAAAAAGAGTTAATACGACTACAACAAGATAACAATAATATTTTCCCCTATACAGGACAAGGTAGAAGTTTTTATTTATGTAAAATTTGTGGTACAAATGAGAAAAAAATCAAAGGCTTAACCAAGCGTTTTAGACTCTCTATAGATGATAGTGAACGGTTTGTTAAGTATTTAAAGGAGTTAGATAAGAATGGATAGAATTAAAATCCAAGAGATAGCAAATGAAGCAGGTGCATCAAATGCCGATCTTATTGAAAAAGCTAAAGAGTTAGGTTATGATGTAAAGGCAGCAAATAGTACTGTAACAGTTGATCAGGCTGGTATATTGGTTGATTATGTAATCAATGGAGTCAAGCCTGAGAAGAAGAAGACTCTTAAAGTTAAAAAAATAGTAGTTGTGAAGAGAGCCATTTCCAAAGTACCTACTCCAGAAAAAGAGGAGATTCATAAAAAAGAGGAGATTCCTAAAAAAGAGGAGCCTATAGTGAAAATTCCCGAAGTAAAGCTTAGTAAAGATAAGAGTGAAGAGCCTAAGCCTCTACAAGATAAAGAGAAGCCTAAAGTGGAAGTAGATGAAGTAAAGAAAGAGGAGACTACTCCTAAAGAGGAAGAGGTTAAAAAAGAAGAGGTTAAAAAAGAAGAACCTAAGGTCAAGCCAAAAATTAAGCGAAAAAGAATTGGTATTACAGTCATTAAGAAGGCTGATAGAGAGAGACCGAGGATTAGAATAGTAGACGATAGAAAACCTGAAAAAGATATTGCTATTACTAAGAAAAGACCATCAGGAATGCCAACTCCTCCATCTAAGAAAAAAATTAAAAGAGTAGCTCAGGCAAAAGATACTGGTGAGAAATTAAACTTTATGTCAAACTCTAGTTTTGGGTCAGGTCGTAGCCAAGTTACAGAAGTTGAAGAGGAACCAGAAGTAATGATGCTTGACTTCTCGGATAAAAATATCTATGAAGATATGATGAAGCAAGAGCAGAAGAGAAAAGAGGAAGCTAAAAAGAGAGCTGCCGCTGGTGGACAAACACAAGGACGAGGTGGAAGAGGTGGTGGACAGCACCGTCGAAGACCATCAGGGCTACGAAGAGGTGGAAAAAAGAAGAGATATATAAAACAGGAGAGTTCAGAAGCGGTTAAATCAATAGAGATTCCTGAAAATGTAAGAGTTTATGAGTTCGCTGAAAAAGTTGGAAGAACAACGGGTGAAGTAATTGGGGTTCTCTTTACTCTTGGAACGATGTTTACTCAAAATGATTTCCTTGATAAAGACTCAATAGAGATTCTAGCAGAAGAGTTTAATGTAGAGGTGCATACTATTGACCCTCTTGATGCTCTTGATTATGTAAAAGTTTATGATGCTATAGAGGATGAAAATCCAGAAGAGAGACCACCTGTTATTACAATTATGGGGCATGTTGACCACGGTAAAACTTCACTTCTTGATAGAATTAGACAGACAAAAGTAGCAGACAAAGAGGCAGGTGGAATTACACAGCATGTTGGTGCGTATCAAGTTGAGAAAAATGGTAAAAAAATCTCATTTATAGATACCCCTGGTCACTCAGCCTTTACAGAGATGCGTTCAAGAGGAGCTCAGGCAACTGATATTGTTATTATCGTAGTTGCTGCTGATGATGGTGTGAAACAGCAGACAAAAGAGGCTGTCTCTCACGCAAAAGCGGCGGGTGTTCCAATTGTTGTAGCGATTAACAAAATGGATAAAGAGGGTGCAAATCCAGAACTTGTAAAAGGACAACTATCAGAATTAGAGATTACTCCTTCTGAGTGGGGAGGAGATTATGAGTTTATTCCTGTTTCTGCTCACACTGGTGAGGGGATTGATGAGCTTCTTGAGACACTTCTTCTCACTGCGGAGGTTATGGAGCTTACCGCTGATGCTACTAGAAATGCAAAAGCAGTTGTTGTTGAGTCTTCACTTGAAAAAGGTTTTGGAGCTACGGCTAATGTAATCGTGCATAACGGTACTCTAAATATTGGAGACTGTTTTGTAGTTGGAACAACCTTTGGTAAGGTTAAAACTATGATGCTTGATGATGGAACAAAAACAAAATCAATTGGACCAAGTACTCCTGCTGCTGTTGTAGGTCTTTCGTCAGTTCCGACAGCAGGTGATGTTCTTGTGGTGATGGACTCTGAAAAAGAGGCAAGAGAGTTGGCTGCCAAAAGAGCTGAATATACTAGAACCAAAGAGCTTTCAAAGAGTACAAAAGTCACTATTGATGACCTATCAGCAATTATTGCAGAGGGTAATCTTAAGTCTCTTCCTGTTATTATCAAGACAGATGTTCAAGGTTCTCTTGAAGCGATTAAAGGTACTTTGGCAGAGCTCAAAAATGAAGAGGTCAAAGTTAATGTTATCCATGAAGGTGTGGGTGGTGTTACAGAGAGTGATGTTCAACTTGCAGATGCTTCTGAACATGCTATTATCCTTGGATTTAATGTACGACCTACTGGTTCGGTCAAGAAAAAAGCAAAAGAGCTTGGTGTCGAGATTAAAACTTACTCCATCATCTATGAGCTTCTTGATGATGTAAAAGCACTACTTGGTGGTATGATGAGTCCAGTTGTCTCTGAAGAGGTTACTGGTCAAGCAGAGGTTCGAGAGACATTTACTGTGGCAAAAGTTGGAACCATTGCAGGTTGTAAAGTATCTGATGGCTCTATCGTTAGAAACGCAGGTGTTAGACTTATTCGTGATGGTGTTGTCATTTACACGACAACCATCTCTTCTCTTAAGAGATTTAATGATGATGTCAAAGAGGTCAAGAATGGTTTCGAGTGTGGTATTATGCTTCATAACTATAATGATATTAAAGAGGGTGATGTTATTGAGACCTTCAAAATGGTAGAAGAGCAGGTAAAATTAGATTAATCTAATTTTATTGTAGGGGTAGAGCGATGTCTCTGCCCTTAATTAGGAATAAAAATGAAAGAAGAAGAGATAAAAAGAAAGAGAACGGAGTCACGCTTGGTAGAGCTGATTCCTGAAGCTCTTTCAGGAATGAACGATAATCGTATAAATGGTTTGAGTGTGACAGAGGTTGTCTGCTCTCGTGGACGATATGATGCAAAGGTCTATCTGGATAAATCATATTTAAATGAAAAAGAGCAGGGTGAAGCACTGAAGCAGCTTCGTGCAGTCTCTGGCTATCTCTCGACCTATGTTCGTGAGAGTGAAGGTTGGTTCAAATCTCCTAAGTTTACTTTTGACTTTGATGACCAATTGGAGAGAGTAGCTAGTATAGAAGCACTATTTAAAGAGATAGGTAAAAGAAAAAGTAAGGATGCAGATGAGTCTTGATGAACAGATAGGCAAAATAGTTAAGGCAAATGGTGCTAACTTTTATGGTACTGAAACAGCTCAAGAGGATAGTAATACTGTCTTTAGAGTTTTTATTACCAGAGAGGGTGGCGTGAGTCTTGACCTTTGTGCAGAGATTTCAAATGAGCTTTCTCCTTTTTTAGATGTGAATCCTCCTATGCATGGTGGTTATTATCTTGAAGTTAGTTCCCCTGGAATAGAGAGAAAATTAGAAAATTCTACACATTTTATGTCGGCTATTGGTGAGAGAGTTAAGTTCAAAATTCATGGTGGTGATAAAGAGAAAGGTCTGATTTTAAAAGCTGATAAAACAGGTTTCACTATTACGCTTAAAAAAGAGGAAGTTCGCTTTGAGTATGCGAATATCTCTAAGGCTAAAACTTATTATGAGTGGAATAAGACGAAATAAATGCGACATAATCGCGTAGGTCGGGTTGCCCTCATCCCGACAAAAATCTGCATAAAATAAAAATTCTAATAAACAAAAATTATCTATATAAAAATATCAATTGAAGAATGTAATATTTTCTTTATAAAAATTAAAGGTG
>NZ_JAACKB010000021.1 GCF_010892395.1 Sulfurovum sp. bin170 | reverse complement strand
TTTTGATTTGTGAGGTTAAACTATCTTCTAAGAGATTGAACCGAGATATTTTGGTTCATAAGTCAGTTAATCTGCTTAAAAAGTATAAAGGGTATGAGGTTGAGTATAAACTTTTATCTGTTGAGAATATTGAGGGATTTTAAGTTTATCCCAACTTCCCCTCAATCTCCAAAACCCTCTTCTTCACTTTCATTACCGAATCAGGATTCAAAGAGATAGAGTCAATCCCCAATTCCACTAGATACTCAGCCACCTCAGGATAATCAGATGGTGCTTGTCCACAAATTCCCACATATTTTCCTGCTCTTTTACATGCATCTATCGCATTTTTAAATTGAGCTTTCATTGCTGGGTTTCGCTCATCAAAGATAGAGGATACCAAATCACTGTCTCGGTCAACACCTAAAGTAAGTTGAGTTAGGTCATTGGAACCGATGCTAAATCCATCAAAATCTTTGAGGAACTCATCAGCCAAGATAACATTGACAGGGAGTTCACACATGACATAAATCTCTAATCCATTTTCACCTTGAATCAGACCTTGTTCTCTCATAATATTGAGTACTTTTCGCCCCTCTTGTGGGGTTCGTACAAAGGGCAACATCAGTTTGACATTGGTAAGCCCCATTGTCTCTCGCACATATTTTAGGGCTTCACACTCCCAAATGAAGGCATTTTTATACGCTTCACTGTAGTATCTACTTGCACCTCTATAGCCTATCATTGGGTTCTCTTCTATCGGTTCAAACTTGGCTCCACCAATCATTTTTTTGTATTCGTTTGATTTAAAATCACTGGTTCTTACAATGACTGGTTTGGGGTAGAATGCTGAGGCTATCATTCCTACACCTTCGGCTATATTTTTGATAAAAAAATCTTTGGGGTCACTATATCCACTGATGATGTTTTCTATCTCTTCTTTTGGTTCAACCTCTTTTCCCAAATACAAGGCTTCAAGAGCTAGAGGGTGGACTTTGATATAGTTGTTGATAATAAACTCCATCCTTGCCAAACCAACGCCATCATTGGGAATCTGACTAAAAGAGAAGGCACGAGAGGGGTTACCGACATTGAGATAGATTTTGGTTTTGGTCTCCTCTTGGGTTGAGAGGTCTAGGGTTTCGGTGGTGAATGGTATATTGCCCTCATAGACAAACCCTTCATCTCCTCTAGCACAATCACAGGTCACTTCAATATCGCTTTTTAACGCCTCTGTTGCGTTATGACACCCCACAATGGCAGGAACGCCAATCTCTCTAGCGACAATGGCAGCGTGACAGGTTTTACCCCCTCGATTGGTGATAACTGCACTGGCTATCTTCATCACAGGTTCCCAATCGGGGTCGGTAATGTCGGTGACTAGTACCTCTCCCTCTTTGAATTCACAGATTCCCTCTAAATTTTCGATAACTCTCACTCTGCCACTACCAATTTTGGAACCGATGGAGATACCTTTGGTTAAAATCTTATTAGCTGTTTTTTCAAGGCTATATCGTTGTTCTACAAACCCTTTTTTTTGACTCTGTACGGTTTCTGGTCGTGCTTGGACGATATAGAGTTTTTCATCAAGTCCATCTTTTGCCCACTCTATGTCCATTGGTTGGTAGCGATTTGCCATCCGTGAGTAGTGTTCTTCTATCATAACCGCCTGTTTGGCTAGAGTTAGTATCTCTTCATCATTAATAGAAAATGAGTTTTTTTCATTTGCAGTCGTGTTAATATTAATGGTGGTTTTTCCAGAAGTTTTATTGGCATAAATCATCTTGATATCTTTGTTCCCCAAAGAGCGTTTGATAATCGGTTTTTTATCCTCTTTTAGTGTCTCCTTAAAGACATAAAATTCATCAGGATTGACCATGCCACCCACCACATTTTCACCCAAACCCCAAGCAGAGGTGATAAGCACTGTTTTGTCAAATCCACTCTCGGTATCTATGGTAAACATGACTCCACTCGAAGCCTTGTCACTTCTTACCATCTTCTGAATACAGACAGAGAGACCCACCTCAAAGTGGTTAAAACCTCTTGATTGGCGATAGCTCACTGCACGACTGGTAAAGAGTGAAGCAAAACAGAGTTTGATATGGTGAATGAGGGAGCTAAGTCCTTGAACATTGAGAAAGGTATCTTGTTGACCTGCAAAAGAGGCATCAGGTAAATCTTCTGCTGTTGCAGAGCTTCTTACGGCGACATCAATCACTTGACTATCATACTCTAAACCCAACTTAGCATAGGCTGAGATAATCTCATCTCGCAGGTCAGAGGGGAGAGGTGTTGAGAAGATTAGCTCTCTAATCTTTTTAGTCTTGTCTTGAAGTACACCAAGGTCGATGGTGTCTACATCACTCAGTAGCTCTTCTATTTGTTTCTCTATGCCACCATCTTTTAAAAGATAAAAATAGGCTTCTGCTGTAATGGCAAAGCCATTGGGTACATGGATTCCAAGGGGTACAAGTTGTTGGTACATCTCTCCTAGAGAGGCATTTTTACCACCGACTAAAGTAACATCACTGTTTCTAATTTCATTGAAAAATTTTATGTACTTCACAGTTTATCCTTTAATATCTTCTTTCTTTATAGAGGTAGTGTTGTTATGTTTTATAAAATCATTAAGATATCTACTGATTCTATCTCTTCTATCAGCATCTTCCATTCGACTGTTCCATTTTTTCAACTCTTCAAAACTCCAGTTTTTAAAATAGTAATCTTTGTACTCCTCTCTCCATCTCTGCATAGCCTCATCTTGATTTAACTCTTGAGCATTTTTTAAGATAGTTAACATCTCAAGTTGAGGTCTTGTATCCTCTAAGTCATATAGATATGTATCTGCTAAATCTCTATATTTTGTATCATCATCATTTGTGATTAGAGCTAACTCTATGTTGTTAATTACAGAGTATTCAAAATTTCTAGGCACAGTTCCATCTTCAGCAACTTTGCATCTATCTATAATCTCATCGAATATCTCCATTGACTCTTGACTATAATCACCCATAAGTAGAAAGCTTTTCAAAAATAGTGCATCTGTTATCTCTTTTTGAAATATATCATCTTCATAGGA
>NZ_JAACKB010000020.1 GCF_010892395.1 Sulfurovum sp. bin170 | reverse complement strand
TCATCGCAAAAAGAATTCTTCTATGTACTGGTTTCAAGCCATCTCTAGCATCAGGTAAAGCACGACCAATAATAACCGACATAGAGTAGTCGAGATAGGAAGCTCTCATACTATCTTCTATCCGTACCTCTTGTATATCTTGATTCTCTTTAGACAAATCACTCATTAAATTCCTTTAGATAATATATTAAATATGTAAGACAATAAATTGAAAGAATTATATCCAAAAGGACTTAAATATATTATTTTCTATTAAAACTCAACCTGTTATCATTCCATAAGGTCTCTCTAGTCTCTCTTCTAATTGATAGATACTCACAGTTCTGCCCTCTCTCACAAACTCTCTGCCATCCAAAAAGACCAACATCGTAGGAACGGAGAAAACCTGATAGTGTGCAGAGATTTCAAGATTTTTATGAGCATCAAGATATATCTGCTTTATCTCTTTGAACTTATCATCAAAAAGCTCCTTGAACTTTGGTCGGAGGGCGTGACATACGCTACAGTTCTCACCTGAAAAATATAGAAGCACTCCAACCTCTGCTCTAATTATATTTTGTAACTCTTCTAAATTCATCTCTATCCTTCTTTTTTAAATTTTGATATTTTAACATAATGAACAGGAATTTTTAGAAACTTATGATAAAATCAAATAAAAATTATTAAAGGATTTAGGTTGCAAAAACTGTTCGGTTTTCTATTTATTCTATTCTCAGCAGGACTGACTGCTTTGAGACTGTTGGTGAGCTAAGATATGAGGTCAAAAGCAAAACGATACAGTCCATTTGACTCAAAAAAGAAGAGTGCATTCAAGGGCAAAAGTGGAAATTTTCTCTATGTTTTTTTAGCTCCTATTTTTTTGGCTACCTTTATAGCTCTCTTGGCACAAAATATTCCAGAATTTATCAAAAATATCATAGCCTTTGGACTCTTTTTAGCCACAGCCAAAATCAACTCCATAGCCCTAGCAAAAGAGTATGAGTATCACTCAAAAGTACTCACAAAAGCACCGCGAGTGCCTCTAAAAACTCTATCCGCTCTGCTACTTGGTATCTCTACTCTATACGCATCATGGGTTGTGGGTGACACTATAGGTATGAATATTTTCTTGGGAGCCATAGCTACTATTGGATACTTCCTCTACTACGGATTTGACCCAAGGGATGACAAACTAGAGAATATCGGTGATATATCAGCAGAGTTTGTTCTTCGTACCCTTGCAGAGGCTAGAGCCAAACTATCTAGTATAGAGACCGATATGACGATGATAACGGATAGAGAGCTAAACTCTAAACTTCAAGTGGCTACAGATAAGGCTTATGAGGTTTTGAGTACGATTGAGAAAGACCCAAAAGATTTGAGGGTTGCAAGGAAATTTATCATCGTCTATATTGATGGAATCAAAAAAGTTACCAAGTCCTACACAGATATGCAAGAGCATGAGATAACAGAGCTGACAAAGGATAAACTATCCAATCTCTTGACAGATATAGATGAACGATTTGAGAAGGAGATTGTTCGGCTTAAGAGGAACAATCAGTTTGATTTGGATGTGCATATTGATGTGCTTCAGGAGCAGATAAAAAGTTGAGAGCAGTTATTTATCTACTTCCTCAATTTTAAATTTAAAATCCGTTCAAGTGCCTCTCTTGTTCTCTCCTCTTCATAAACAAGGGCAAGTCGAACAAAACCGCTACCTTGCCCCTCTCGACCAAGAAATGAACCAGGGATTACTTTTAGATTGTACTCTCTATATAGCTCTACGGTAAACTCTATCTCATCCTCAACCTCTAGCCAGATATAAAAAGTCGCCAGTGGTGGTTCAATTCCCAAAATCTCTTTGGCAATCTCAAAGTTTCTGATATATTTTGCTCTAAACTCATCCACATGCTTTTGGTCACTCCAAGCAACAGCCGAGGCATATTGCAGAGGAAGAGGGGATGCACAGCCTACATAGGTTCTATAGGTCATATACTCTTTTAATATCTTCGCATCTCCTGCTATAAATCCACTTCGCAACCCAGGAGCAGACGAGCGTTTGGAGATGGAGTTTATGACCAAAATATTTTTGAATTCACTATTACCAACCTCTATACTAGCATTGAGTAGTGATGGTAGAGGAGCATCCAGATACAAATCTATATAACACTCATCATTGAGAAGCACAAAATCATATTTTAGAGCCAACTCTACCCATCTCTTCAGCCCATCCATTAACATTACAGAGGAGGTTGGATTATTGGGTGTATTTATAATGACAAAATCACATCTCTGCAAAACCATCTCATCAATTTGTGGTTGGAAACTGTTTTCGCTTGACAAGTTTAGATAGATGGTCTCTGCACGACTTGCCGTTGCTGCTCCCTCATATATCTGATAGAAAGGATTGGGAAAAGCCATAACAGGATTTTTCATATCATGTAGTAGAAATTGAGGAAAGTTAAAAAGAACCTCACGCGTTCCAAAAGTAGGAATTATCTGTTCATTTTTTAGCTCTAAATCAAAACGATTTTTGAGATAAGTCAACATCCCCTCTCGTAGTACCGCCTCTCCTGTCGTTTTTGGATATTTATTGAGTAGTGATGCAGAACTGTTGAGTTCATCTAGTATAAACGATGGCGTAGAGAATTGAGGTTCACCGATAGTTAGACTCAATGGCTCATATGCAGTAGAAGGTATTATATCTGCTAATAGATTGTTTAATTTTTCAAATGGATAGGTTTCGAAATTCAAATTTTTGCCCTATTTTTTTAGGGGATTATAACAAAAGGTAGATTAAGTATATCCCTAAAATTTGGGATATACTATTTGGGAATAGAGATTATTCCTCTTCACAAGAGCCATCAGTTTTAGCAGTAGGAAGCTCTTTGTAATCGTTTTTATGAAGCACCGCAGGTTTAAGGTCTTTACAATCAACATCTTTACATGGAACAGTTTCAGCCATAGGATAGTCATCAAAAGTCTCACCCTCTAGCTCTTCTAGGTTTTCACACCCTTTTCCCTGTTTTAGCTTTGGATTACTCTTCTTATCTGATGCAACCACTTCAAGTTTTATATTTGGCAAAGCATCATCTTTAGCAGAAGCTTTTTTCTTGACACTCTCCACTTTTACATCTGTTTCTGCTTGACAAAACCCTCCTAATCCAACAACAATTAGTACACTTAATGTAATAAATTTAAACATTACATTTTTCATCTGTTCTCCTTTATGGTTCATTTATGTTAGTATAATACATCATTTTTGTTTAGTTAAACATAAAATTTAAAAATAATCTTAACAATATATA
>NZ_JAACKB010000106.1 GCF_010892395.1 Sulfurovum sp. bin170 | reverse complement strand
TTTAGAGAAAAAACGAACTGATTTTAAAGATTTAGAGAGTGAAGGAGAGGTTAAATAGCTACCTTTTAAGAGTATAAAATAAGTTGCTAACAATTTGATTACACCATCTTATAACCCACTCCTCTAACGGAGACAAAATAATTTTTCGCTCCATTAGGGTCTATCTTTTTTTTGAGTCTATTAATAGCCACTTTAATGGTTCTGTTTTCATCAAAAGAGGTACTATCTTCACCCCAGACCTCCTCACGCAAAAAATTTCGCTCTAAAACCATATTTGAATTTCTTATAAATGTTTGAATCAGATTAAACTCCAAATTGGTCAACTCTATATATCTCTTATCTATGTAGAGTTCCCGCCTAGATATATCAAGTGTCAAATCACGATGTTTTATCCTCTCTCCACCCAAGGCTCCAGAACGCTTAAGTATAGCCTCAACTCTAAGTATAAGCTCTTTGACTCTAAAAGGTTTGGTCATATAGTCATCTCCACCAGACAAAAAGCCCTCCTCTAGCTCACTGTCACTATCTTTGGCTGTCAAAAAGATAACAGGAATATCATATCCATAAGACCTAAGATGCTTGACAAACTCTGCCCCTTCTACTCCTGGAAGATTTCTATCAACTATCATAAGTGCAGGAGTCTCCTCTTCTAAGAACTGTTCAACACTCTCTGTAGAGAGAAATCCCATGGTCTCATAACCAGCTTTTTGGAGATGGTATTCTATAAGTTCGAGTATATCCTCTTCATCTTCTATGATGACGATTTCTAATAATTGTGTTTTCATATCTTGAATCTTACTATGAAAATAGTAATAACTTGGTACTATTTAACGCTAAATTAACACAATAGCTCTATAATACCAGAAACAAGGAGAGAACCATGCAAAAAAAACTCTTAATAAGTTTAACCCTAGCATCTATTATGCTAATAGGATGTGCCAATAACGATACAAAACCAACCACAAAAAAATTTGAAAGATTCCAAACAGTAGCCATAGAAAAAACAACCATGCTTCAATCAGGAAAAGATAAATACTCATGCCCAGAGTGTGGAATGAAACTTCCAATGTTCTACAAAACAAACCACTCTGCCACCTCCAATGGAAAAGTAAAACAGTACTGCTCTATCCACTGTCTTGTAGAGGATAAAAGTATCAAAAAGAGTAACATAAAAGATATGAAAGTAGTGGCTATTGACAGTCTAAAGTTTATATCTGTAAAAGATGCTATCTATGTGGTCGGTAGTGAGAAAAAAGGAACCATGAGTGGTCTAAGTAAATATGCCTTTGAGGGGCGAATGTCTGCTAGACGATTTGTAAAAGAGCATCAAGGTAGAGTGATGAGTTTTGATGAGGCTTATGAGTATGCTTTGAAAGATTTTGCTCACTAATAGACTTCTTTCAAAACTAGGAAGCGATGGCTTTAGCCTCGTTATATTCGGGACTAAAGTCTCCGATTCCAAATAAGTTTTGAAAGAAGTCTAATCTTATTTAAACCGATACCCAACCCCACGAATATTCTCTATATTATCAGGAAAATACTTTTTGAGAGTAGTAATATAGACACGAATAGCCCCCAAACTAGCATCTTGGCTAACATGCCATAGATGTGCCTCTATCTCTTCAACTCTAACCACCTCACCTTTGGCAAGTACAAGCAGAAGTAGAAGCTCCACGGCTTTATTGGTAACACTTAAGGGTTCACTGTCACAGTAAATCCTCTTTGCATTACAATCAAGCAGATACTTACCCAACTCAATACTATCACCCCTAGTCTGTCGCCGTAGAACTGCTCTTATTCTCAAAAGAAGCTCATCAAGGTCAATAGGTTTTTTCATATAATCATCCGCACCACTATCGAAACCCTCTATCATCGAAGCTTTATCATCACGAGAGGTCAAAAATATAGTTGGGGTCTTATCTCCACTAGCACGGAGTTTTTCAAGTAGGTCAAATCCACTCTCATAAGGAAGATTGACATCAAAGAGATAGAGGTCAAATCGACTCTCATAAGAGATTTCTAAAGCACTATAGGGGTCTAGTGCTGTTTGAAGTTCATACCCCTCCTCTTCTAAAAAGTCTTCAATGGTTTCATTAAAAAGTTTGTCATCTTCTAGTAGTAAGATTTTTTGACTCATCATTTACTTTTTCTACTATAAATCTTAGAAAATTTCTTGGAATCGGAGGCTTCAGCCCCGAATATAACGAGGCTAAAGCCATCGGTTCCTAGTTTCAAAAAAAGTTTACTCATATTACATAAGCATCCCACCATTAACCTTCAGCGTCTCACCAGTAATATATGAAGAGTGGTCACTCAACAAAAATGCAACAGCCTCAGCCACCTCTTTTGGCTCACCAAAACGAGCCAAAGGAATTCTAGCCGTAAAAGCATCCTTAAGCTCATCTTTTAGCACATTTGTCATCTCCGTAGCAATAAACCCTGGGGTAATATTGTTAAATCGAATCCCACGAGGTGCAGCCTCCATAGCAAATGATTTTGTCATAGCAATCGTTCCACCTTTGGAAGCTGCGTAGTTGGTCTGACCAGCATTACCTGTCTCACCTACTATAGAAGCTATATTGACTACAGAGCCAAATCGTTTTTTGCTCATCGCCTTAACAGCCTCGCGACAACCGATAAATGTTGATTTTAGATTCGCTTCGATTACAGACATAAAATCATCACTCTTCATTCTAATTGCTAGTTTGTCTTTGGTAATCCCAGCATTATTAACAAGATAAGAGATTTCACCATCGGTCGCCACAATGGTTTTTATAGCATCCACAAAAGCTTTCTCATCACTTACATCAAAACCGATAACCTCAGCTTCACCACCAGAAGCGATAATATCAGCCTGAACAGCTTTAGCTTCAGCCTCACCACTTCTGTAGTTTACCCATACCTTTAGACCAAAACCTGCCAAACTCTTAGCTATCTCTGCACCAATACCTCGACTTGAACCTGTGACCAGTACATTTTTACCGCGGAACTTCATCATTACCCTTTTGTGTAAAATTTGAGTATTGTATTCAAAAAGCCATTAATCTTGGGATAAACCAAAAGCCTTTTTTACTTTATCAAAAATATCATAATCTTCTGTATGAGGATTATCTTTAATTATGAGGTGATTAATCTGTTTTAAGATACTAACTTTCTCATAAGTTTTGTTGATTAAAGCATTGGAGATAATAGATATATGTGTATCCACATTATACTCCTGCTCCAATAACTCATAGTAAAGTTTACTCAAATCTTCACAAGGATAATCAAAATTTTGTTGCATAAAACGACAAAAAAGCGGTCTCTCTCTGTCCACATTTTTATTATCAAGTTTTATCACATAACAAAATAGTGCGGCAACAGACTCTTTTAGCATACTGTCCATTAGAAACTCCTATATAGTTTATATACCATATTATCACAATAATGATTAAAAAGCACACATTTAATACTGTTATAAGTGTTATTAAAATATACTATAACACTTATAAACTATCGGGAAAAAACAATGAAACTACTACAATGGAAAGACGCTTACTCTATGGGAGAGATAGAGATTGATAAGCAACACAAGGGACTATTTGACCTCTCAAATGAGATTTACAAACTGGTAGAAGCAGGTGTAGATGACAATGAACACTTTAGAGAACTATTTATGGCACTCAATGACTATAGTATTGAGCACTTTATATATGAAGAGATGTATATACAAGAGGAGGGGTTCCCTGGTCTTGAAGAGCATATTGGACAGCATCTTAAATTCAATGACAAACTCAAAGAGTTATGTGTTGGTATAGATAAAGAGACACATATCAAAGATATAGGAGAGTTTGTAGCAACTTGGTTAGTTGAACATGTCATAAATGAAGATATGAAATATAAGAAGTTTATTGAGACTAAAAAGTAACTCACATAAAGAGTTACATGGAATCGGAGGCTTTAACCCCGAAAGAGACGAAACTAAAGTTTTCGTTTCCTAGTTTTGCAAAAAACTATCGAGCAAAAAAAGAGCTTTTCACCTTGTCAAAATAGTCATAATCCTCATCTCTCATCTTACTTTTAAATATAATATGATTTAACTGCTTTAAAATATTCATCTTTTTATATGGTTCATTATGCAAAGCATTACTCACAATCGATATATGTGTATCAATATTTTCATCTTCTCTCTGCATAATCTCATTCAAAAGATTCTTTGCATCTTCACTATTACAATCAAAATCTTGTCCCATAAAGCGACAAAATATAGGTTGCTCAACTCTCATATCTTTATCATCCAACTTAATTGCATGACAAAAAAGAGTTGCAACCGACTCCTTTATCATCTTATCCATCATAACTAACCCCTTTATTCCTCGACCTGCCAAATATAAAATAACATTTTTATATAATATCAAATACAAGCATAAAACCTCATAAATTATCTAACTAAATCAGAGATTTATCCATCTCCTTTGGAATTGGTAACCCCATTATGTTTAATACTGTAGGAGCAATGTTATTTAACCCTCCTCCTCTGTTAACCTTTATGACATTTCTTGCCACAATATAACACCAAACCTCACCAACTGTGTGATTTGTCAACATATTCCCATCGCTATCCTTCATCTCTTCACAGTTTCCATGGTCAGAGGTCAAAACAATAGAATAGTCTCTCTCTCTAGCTCTCTCTATAATCTTTCCAATCTCCAAATCAACAGCAGAGACTGCCAAACGAGCAGCATTGTAGTCTCCTGTGTGACCAACCATATCACCATTGGCAAAATTGACAATTACAAGGTCATAACCCTCATCCATTCCAGTCCGAACTGCCTCTCCAACCTCTGGTGCTGACATCTCTGGTTTCATATCATAGGTCTTGACATCAGGACTAGGAATAAGAACTCTACTCTCACCTATCATTGGCTCCTCTACTCCACCATTGAAAAAGAAAGTAACATGAGCATATTTTTCAGTCTCTGCTGTATGAAGTTGTGTCAGTTTTGCATCACTTATAACCTCTGCCAAAGTATTCTTTGGAACCTCTTTTCTAAACATCACGGGATATAGGAATGAGGCATCATACTGTGTCATGGTTACAATATTAAGTTTGATATAATCTCTCTCAAAAGCATTGAAATTTTTATCACCAAGAGCTGTTGTTATCTCTCGAACTCTATCAGAACGGAAATTTGCCATAATAACAGCATCACCATCTTCCATACCATTATAATTATCAAAAGCTACAGGCTTAATAAACTCATCATACTCTTTTTGCTCATAGCTATGGTCAATATATCTCTGAATGCTAAGTGAGGTAAATCTCATTCCTGTGGCAATTGCAACATAGCCCATCTCAACTCTATCCCACCTATTATCTCTATCCATAGTATAAAATCGTCCACCAATAGTAGCGATAGATATATCTTCATCACAAATATCCTCTATCTGCTTTACGAAAGTTTTGGCAGAGGTTGGAGATACATCTCGCCCATCAGTTATAAGATGCAAAAAGACCTTTTTCCCTCTAGCTTTTGAGAGTTTTGCCAAACCTATAATATGTTTTATATGAGAATGCACCCCACCATCACTAAGTAGTCCAATAATATGAACCCTCTCACTTTTATTTAGCGTACTATTTAGTGCCTCATTCTGCTCTATGCTTCCATCTTCAATCGCCAATGAGACCTTAACCAAATCTTGATACAAAATTCGTCCAGCCCCGATTGTCATATGCCCAACTTCTGAATTGCCCATCTGACCCTCTGGCAAACCAACGCTCAAACCATGAGTTGAGATGAGTGCTTTTGGTGTCTCTTTTAGCAATTTATCAAATGTCGGTTTAATCGCATCTCTAAAAGCATTACACTCACTATCAGGCTTACAACCTATACCATCAGTGATAATTAAAATAGTTTTTTGAATCTTCATCTAAGTTTGACCCTATCTTTATAAAATTTTGAGTAAAATAACACTTATCTACTTAAAATTGGGGTTTTTTCTACTATGTTATACTTGTTATATGAATTTTTTAATCTAAAGCTACATATTCTGCAATACATATCTGTTCGTGCAGGTTTTGGTTTCTTTATCGCTTTCTTTCTCACTCTCTACATATTACCTAGATTTATATCTTGGGCAGTCGCAAGAAAAGCCCAACAACCAATCAATAAATATGTTCCAAATCATGCCAGTAAACAGAATACTCCAACCATGGGGGGAGCAGTTTTTGTTATTGCCACACTAATAGGTGTTTTATTGACAGCCGATATGTCAAATCCACATATTCTTGGTGGAGTGATGACTATCATAGGATTTGGTCTAGTAGGCTTCAAGGATGACCTTGGGAAAATCTTGACAGGGGATAACCTCCAAGGATTGACAAGCAGAGGAAAACTAATTCTTCAAGCTATTGTTGGAATTGGGGTCTCCCTGTTTCTAGTCTATGTCGCAGACTTTCCAACAACACTCTATATCCCATTCTTCAAAGGTGCAGTCCTTGATATGGGTATCTCTGCCGTCCCTTTTTGGATTTTAGTTTTTCTTGCAACAACCAATGCTGTTAACCTAACCGATGGACTTGATGGTCTAGCCACAGTCCCATCAATCGTTGCCCTATCCACTCTTGCAATCATCATCTATGTAACAGGTCACGCCATCTTTTCAGGCTATCTACACATGCCAAATATCAAAGGGGTCGGAGAGCTTACCATCCTAGCAGTAACCCTCTCAGGTGCATTGCTTGGTTTCCTCTGGTACAACTGCTATCCAGCAGAGATTTTCATGGGAGATACAGGCTCTCTAGCAATAGGTGGAATCATCGCATATCTTGCTATTGTGGGAAAAAGTGAGGTTCTACTAGTTCTCATCGGGCTTATCTTCGTAATCGAAACCATCTCGGTCATTCTGCAGATAGGAAGCTATAAACTAAGAAAAAAACGAGTCTTTCTCATGGCACCAATCCACCACCACTTCGAGATGAAAAAGTGGGCAGAGAACAAAATTATCGTCCGTTTCTGGATGATTTCAATCCTATCAAATCTAGTCGCACTCATTACATTAAAGATTCGATAGATATAATTCCTATTAAAATAGACATCTTTCAAAACTAGGAACCGATGGCTTCAGTCTCGTTATATTCGTGACTAAAGTCCAATGCCAATGAATTAAGCTTTTTTTGAACCAAATAGTTCGGGTGTAAACACGCCGATTCCGAAAATGCAAATTGCATATAAGGAAACG
>NZ_JAACKB010000105.1 GCF_010892395.1 Sulfurovum sp. bin170 | reverse complement strand
TTTAGAGAAGCAGTTTTAGTCTCTGTAGAGGTGACTCTCTGCGGTTGTCCTCTATTTATTAATATTTTTATGTTATGATACAAATAAAAAAGCAATCCCATGAAAAATCACTACTTTTTATCACAACCCCATCAACCATTTTTTGTTTTAGCATTTGTAAATGCTATAATATCCATGATACTCTTTATGTTGCTATTCAAAGGTCTCATTACAGCTGAAATTTTATCAGGAGAGTATCACGCCTATTCACTAATATTTCTGCTTTTTACCCCTGCTTTTTTAGCATTTTTATTTACTACATTTCCAAAATTTTCAGGCACACCACCTATACCACAAAAACATTTTCTTGGTATCTTTTGGATTTTTCTTGCAGGGTCACTTATTCTGTTATTGGGTCTTTTTCTCTCCAAGACAGTCATTACTATTGGGATGATACTGGTTCTTGTAGCTCAATTGGCTTCGGGAAATATTTTGTTGAGTATCTATAACTCTTCACCAATGTATCCCAATGAAAAAACTGACCAATATTGGATTTTAATAGCTATCGCACTAGGTATCTTTGCACATCTGTTGTTTATCTTATCTATATGGATACCAAGCTTACAGACCCTCTCTGTGCAGATAGCAATCTATCTCTATCTCTTTCTACTCACTTTTACTGTTGCACAACGGATGATTCCACTCTTCTCAGGGAAACCAATAGAGAAGCATATGGAGAGATTTAGAGTTATAGTTGGTCTACTCTCTTTGCATGTACTACTAGAGACGATTCAACCCAACTCATCATTTCTTACGGATTTTCTCTTGGCTTATTTGACAGGAAAAGAGCTTATGCGTTGGAAGCTCCCATTTCCAAACCCTGACCCAATGATTTGGATTTTACATATCTCTCTATTTTGGATTCCTATCGCTTTTCTCTTATCAGGTCTATCCAATATTCTAACGCTAATAGATGGCACAAACTTCCTCTTTCTTGATTTACATATCGTAGTCCTAGGTTTTATATTTACGATACTAATAGGCTTTGGAACCCGTGTAACTCTAGGTCACTCTGGAAATGAGATAAAAGCTGATAAGTTGACACTGCTACTCTTCTACTGGACACAAGTTGTGGTGGTCATGCGTATCTTCACCTCACTAGCAGTCTCTAGTGGATGGGATTTCTTTGTGTTTTTTGATATATCGGTCACGGTATGGATAGTCATGTTTGGACTATGGGCGAGACGCTTTTTTGGTACTCTAATTTTTAAAAAAGAGTCAGATAACGCAGAGTCTGCCCAGAAACCAAGTGAGATGAAGTTTGGCACAAAACCAAATAGCATGAACTCTAGTCAAAAACCAACAGGTATGAAATTTAGTGAGAAAAAATAATCTTTTGATTTTAATATTGAGGTGGTACACCCAACAGGATTCGAACCTGTGACCTCCAGTACCGCAAACTAGCGTTCTATCCAGCTGAACTATGGGTGCATATATAATAAGAACGCAATTATAACTAATCCTCTTTAAATTAAAGAGAATTTATCCGAAAATATCCTCTTTTGCTTTTGACTTATACGATTTAAGCACAGCCTCTATCTTGGGACGAGGAACATTTAATGCATTCTCTATCACAAATAGCTCTTTGCCCTCTGCATACATCTCAATTATCTTCTCTTTTACCTCATCCGAAGAGACACCAAGTCGCTCCTCTAGCTCATATAGATAGTTCTCCAATCTTCCGATTTTCTCTTCAAGCAGTTCACAAGCTTCACTCTTCTCATCCTCTTTCATCTTCTCTGAAACAAGATACCCAATAACCCCCATAAACCCCAAAAAAGAG
>NZ_JAACKB010000104.1 GCF_010892395.1 Sulfurovum sp. bin170 | reverse complement strand
GGTTGCAGGCAACTTTGCATATCATTTAGAACAAGCAGGTGAGCTTGAGGTATACTAGCTCACAGAGGCTATTATCTCTATAGGTGCTACGGCTTATGCAGAGTTTGGAGAGAAAAACTATCTAAGAGCTGGTGATGATATATTAGAGTTGTATACGATTCTACCCAAGCCAAAGGTGACATAGAGCCTTCGAATGGCAAAGTTATCTTGCATCAGTCTGTTAAATAGAATTTTCTGATAAAATGAAGTTTAACTAGACTTCTTGTAAAATTCATTTGGAATCGGAGGCTTTAGCCCCGAACATAACAAGGCTAAAGCCATCGGTTCCTAGTTTTGCAATAAATCTACTATAGAAAGTAAAAGGGTTTTTGTGAAATATCTAATATATATATCGGTACTGTTTTTTATTGTCGCTTGTGGAGAGCAGAGTTTTAAAGAGGTTGATATAAGGCTTTTGAATAGTAAAGAGAGTAGTGAATCTAAAGAGCAGTTGATAGTTGAAAATAATATATCTAAGCCTATAGAGAAAGTTATAAAAGATACAAATCTCTCTCAAAGTATTAAAGAGGAGAGTAATCTATCCAGAGTGGTAGCAGTAAATTCTCAAAAGAGTAAGGATTTGAATAGTTACACAGAGATCAACGACTCAATATCCGTGCTAGTCGTGGAGAATAGTAGCAAAAGTGAAGAGCTTCAACTAGCTGAATTGGAAGCAAAAATGAGAGCAGAAACTTTGGCTATGCAGTCAAAATATGATATATCATTGAAAAAACTTGAAACAGACAATACAAAGGTACTCAAAGAGAAAGAGGTCGCCTTAGCCAAATTGGAGAGTGATAAGGAGATAGCAAAAGATAAAGAGCTAAACAGAAAAGAGCTATCTATCTTGGAACTAGAGAGCAGAGAGAAGATGGCTTTGGCAAAATTGGAGAGTCAAAAGAGTCTCTCACAAGGTCAAAAAGAGTTGGATAGCACAGAGTTCTCAAATAACAGAGAGATAGCTCTAGCTAAACTAAATAATCAAAAAGAGTTAGTTGACAAAAATATAGCTTTTTATAAGATGATTGCTATGATGGTTGTTGGGTTAGTGGTATTGGCTCTATTGATTATATACTTTATAAATCGTAGAAAGAGAAAAAATGAGCTAAAGATACATGAAGATGAGCTTCGTCACAAAGAGTATATGGAGGCTAGTCGGCAGCACAATGAACATATTGGTAAGATGCTTGATGTTATCACCGATGCCAATGCTGATAAAGGTGTCAAAAAAGAGATTGTAAGACTATTAAAAGACCAAGGTAAAAAAGGAAATTTAATAGAACACAAGAGGTAGAGAGTGGTAACTATTCTCTACTTTTTAAACCACCCTTTGACCCTCTTGAACGCATCTTCAAAGCTATTATTGTGAGGTGTACTTTCGACTCCAAAGCTCTCTTGAAGTTTATTGAGTAGCTCTTTTTGTTCATCTTTTAATTTTGTAGGGTAGATGACTTTTATCTGTGCTATTAGTTTTCCCTTTTGCCCTGTATGCACATCTGCTACCCCTTCATTACGGAAGATAAACTGCTCTTTATCTTTTGTTCCTATCTTTAGGTTAAGCTCTAGCTCTCCATCTAGTGATGGTATCTTGATACTATCTCCAATGGCTGCTTGGGTAAAAAATACAGGAACTTCAATATAGATATTTGACCCTTCCCTAACAAAATGTTCATCCTCTTGGACATTAAAAGTAAGATATAGGTCACCTCGCTGTCCATTTTTTGCTTGGTTCCCGTAACCTTGAGCTCTAAGACGATTCCCCGAGTCTACACCAGCAGGGATATTGATGGTGATGGTATCTGGCTCTTCATGGTATCCTCTACCTGAACATGACCTACAAGAGCTTGTCGCTTTTCGTCCTTGACCTTTACACTTTGGACATGGCTGTGCAAATGACATAAAGCCCTGCTTCATAACCACTTGACCTTGACCATTACAGTAGTCACAACTATCTAGTTTTCCACCATCTGCACCTGTACCTTTGCAGTCATCACATGAGACTTTGTACTTTATATCTATCTTCTTCTCTACTCCAAAGATAGCTTCGTTGAATTTTAGTGGATACTCAACCTCAAAATCTAGATTATACTTCTGGTCAGGCTCTCCTCTTCTGCGACCCCCACCAAAGCCTCCACCACCAGCTCCACCAAACATAGAGTTGAAGATGTCCATAATATCATCCATATTTTGGTGACCACCAAAGCCACCTCCACCCTGTCTATCTAGTCCAGCTTTTCCATGTTGGTCATAGATGGCTCTTTTGTTATCATCACTTAATACTTGATACGCTTCATTGATTACTTTGAACTTCTCTTCTGCCTCGTCATCACCTTGATTTCTGTCTGGATGATACTTCATTGCAAGTTTTCGATAGGATTTTTTTAGTTCTGTTCCTGAACAGTCTCGACTAACCTCCAAAGCTTCATAGTAGCAAAGTTCACTCATATCTTATCTCCAAATATTTAAATTGGGCGAATTCTACCATATTTTTGATATAATTTCGGATAATTTAAGAATTGAAACTAATGGAGTGAAATAATGGTGAAACATATAGTAATGTTTGATTTTAAAGATGAGAACAAGCAAGAGAATATAGCTAAAGCAAAAGAGATGTTAGAGGCTTTAGAAGATACTGTTCCATCTTTAAATAGTATGGAAGTTGGCATTAACTTTTCAGAAGAAGCAAGAGCAATGGATTTGAGTATCTATACAGAGTTTGATGATAAGGCAGGACTTGAAGCGTATGCTATCCACTCTGAACATCTAAAAGTAGTAGAGTTTATTAAAACGGTAGTAATTGGTTCGAAAGTATCTGATTATATTATATGAAAAACAGAAGATAGAAGCGTGTGAAAATCTAGTCAAATAGCCTATTTTCTAAAAATTTCAAATTATTCAAAACGCCATCTTTAAGAGACGATTGTCTCATCCCACATTAAATACCAATTTAGCCCTCATCTGTGGGTTTATTGAGTAGTACTTTTTTTATATTAATTTCCGAATTATTTAAATTTATACT
>NZ_JAACKB010000103.1 GCF_010892395.1 Sulfurovum sp. bin170 | reverse complement strand
TATCTTATCATCAAATTGGGCGGTGGTCTGTTCTTTTTCTCCTCCCTCATTAACAGGAACCACAATATCATTTGATTTTGGTGGTGTTGCTGTTGTTGTTGGAGTTGTTGTTGTTGTAGGTGTTGTCGGGACAACAATCACAGCCGTAGCATTAATAGTGCTTTCAACTGCTACTCCTGTACCATTCGCATTAACAGGTATCATTTCAAAGCTAATATATTTACCCACATCATCTGCTGTTAAAGTATAAGTTGAAGCTGTTGCTCCTGTAATTTCAGCTTTGTTTGCACTACTAGCATCATCGGAACGATACCATTTAAAGGTTGAAGTAGTCTCCGTATCACTCTCTGCATCTGCATAGGTATAACTTCCTGTCAGTGTTTCTCCTACTTGAAGAGTACCTGTAAAGGTTACACTGGTGGCTGTTGGTAGGGTATCAACCGATACTACAATCGCATTGCCAGTCGCATCAGCAATATCCGTCGTTGGGTCTGTTCCTGCTAACCAATTTGTTGCCACAGCTAGATTGTATGTCGTACCATCCGTTGAACTGTTACCTGTTTTATCTAATAACGCATCTACTGCTGTTTTATCTGCTCCTGTTAATGTCACAGTAAAAGTAGTAGCATCGGTGAGTTCTACATCGGTACTACTAGTAATCGTATGTGTTGCACCCCCTTCACCAGTAAAAGTCAAAGTGCTGATGTCAATATCATTGGTAGCACCAAATTTTTTGACCAAGTTTGTTCCCGTCACCACTAAAACACCAGAGGTACTGCCATAAGTGGCACTGGTGATGGTGGGTATTGGGTTGTCTTGAGTAGATGCAAAATCTGTAACAGAATCACCGACAGAGGCTGTACCTGAGTAACTGCCATTAAAGCCAGTAGCCATAGCAAGATTATAGTCTATATGTGGGGCAACTGCCGAAGTGAGTCCAGTCGTATTTATTAAACCTTCAACATTGATACGGTCGGTTGCACTGAGGGTGAGGGTAAATACAGTAGAAGAATCAATTTCCACATTAGGGGTATCTGTCAAGGTATAACTATTATCACCTTCACCTGTTATGGTGAATTTATTGGCAATAATGTCGTCACCAGTAATACTTGCGAACCTTACACCAGTTATTCCTAATTCACCTGTTGTTGCATCATATAAAGCTTCAGATGGATGTGGATCATCATCACTGATTGTTGCAATAGCAGAACTAGTACCAAGTGAACCTGCTGATAGATTTGAAATAGTAGCTGTAATATCCTCTATCTCCTCACCTAAGTAATCTTCTGTAATATCCAAAGTAATCGTGGCACTAGATGCACCATCAGCAATGCTAAAAGTAGTCGCTCCTGTGGCATAATCTGTACCCTCCGTAGCTGTCTCTGAATAAACAATATCCCCAGTAATCGCCGAACCTGAACTGTTGGCTGGTGTGACTGTTATCGTAAATACAGCATCAGTGGGTGTACCCCCATTGTTTTCTGCACCATCGGTGGTTTTTGCGATGGAGATTGTGGTGGGTGCTGCGTAGTAATTAGCAGAAGTTGTTGTAAATTCAGTTATTTTATCTGCACCAGTGGTGAAACCTATAGCCAACATATTTGCATCTGTATGCATCAAGCCACAAAATGCACTGTTAGTAGCAAAAGCAATGTTACTAACCTCGCTAGTAGGAGGAGCGATATAGTCCGTAGGACAAGCACCTGTACTCAGTTTAAACCATTCTTTAGTACCTAAGTTTTCAGTAGGATCTACCAGATTGGGAGTATAACTAGCGTATGAACCTGATGAAATTCCAAGAAACAGTAAAGAACCATCAGCATAAGCACCACTTTTATCATAGGTACTGGTTTTTATTATAATAGGTTTTAAGGCACTTCCATCAACAGCCCCACACTCACTTGTTATTCCAGCATAGCTACCACTTGTGGTTATATTTGCAACTGGAGTACAAGCAGTAGCAAATGAGACGCTTGGCATTACACCCAATGCAACTGCAACACACCCCAATTTTAGCCATTGTTTCAAATAAGGCTCTCTTTCTCCTCTATCCGATTTATGTAGAGAGGGATTCTCTCCGTTTGATAAGTCAAAAATTCTCATTTTGTCTCCTCCTATTTAGATTTAACTAAAAGTATACAACTAAATTGTATCACAAGTATATTCTCAAAATTTAATTTAATTTAATTTTAAACATTAAAATAATATTTTTATAAAAGCTGAAACAGTTCAAAACAAAAGTTATCTTAATGATTTTTACCACAAGATGTTATAATACTCATCAAAAAGATGAAGGAAGCCCACAGATGAAAAAGTTACCCATAGGCATAAGTACATTTAGTAAAATAATCGAACAGAACTATCTATATATTGATAAAACAGATATTGCACTTGATTTGATAGAGAACTATCACTATACATTTCTCTCTCGCCCAAGAAGATTTGGAAAGTCTCTCTTTATAAGCACCCTAAAAGAGATTTTTGAGGGGAACAAAAAACTATTTGAGGGGCTGTATATCTATGATAAGTGGGATTGGGAAGAGAAGTATCCTGTTATCAAGATTAGTTTTGGTGGTAGTCGTAGTACGGATGAGTTGAAACAGAGTATTCTAAAAAATTTAGATTTTAGTCAGAAAAATTTGGGAGTAACCTGCCAAGAGAATTATGATTATGCTACCTGTTTCTCTGATTTGATTCAGAAATCTTATGAGAAATACCAAAAACCTGTTGTCATTCTAATAGATGAGTATGATAAACCGATTCTTGATAACCTAGACCAGATGGAAGTGGCTATAGAGTGTAGAGAGATACTCAAAAGACTCTATACTCAAATCAAAGAGAACGATAGATATATAAAGTTTGCATTTTTAACAGGGGTGAGTAAGTTTAGTAGAGCTAGTATCTTTAGTGGGCTTAATAACCTAACGGACATTAGCATGAAACCTAAATATGGAAATATCTGTGGCTATACTCAAAATGATATAGAGACTACGATTTTACCTTATCTGCAAGGTGTCGATTTGGAGAGGCTAAAAGAGTGGTACAATGGGTATAATTTCTTAAAAGATAGGGTCTATAATCCCTTTGATATTTTGCTTTTTATAGATAATGATTTTGTTTATGATAACTACTGGTTCAATACAGGCACACCAAGTTTTTTAATAAAACTATTTAAGCAAAACCAATATAATCTAGCTAAATTTGAAAATATAGAGGTGGGCAAAGAGCTGGTTAACAGTTTTGATATAGAGGATATTAGTTTGGAGACAGTTATGTTTCAGGCAGGTTATCTGACTATTAAAGAGGTAGAACACTTTGGAGATAATATCGTCTATTACCTAACCTTTCCAAATATAGAGGTCAAAAAAAGTTTTAATGATTATATTCTAACTAACTATTTTATCCAAGCGAATAGAAAAACCAAAGTTCAAATATCACTATATAGACAGTTATCAAGAGCCAAATTAGATGAGCTTGAGACCACTTTCAAATCCCTCTTTGCCTCCATAGCCTACAACAACTTTACCAAAAATGATATACAAAATTATGAAGGATTTTATGCAAGTGTGGTCTATGCCTACTTTGCAGGTGCTGGGTTTGATAGGATAGTGGCTGAAGATGCAACGAGTGATGGCAGGATTGATTTGAGTGTTTTTATAGATGATAAGGTCTATATATTTGAGTTCAAAGTAGATGGTTCTAGTGCTATGAAGCAGATAAAAGATAAAAAATATCATGAGAAGTATATGAGTAGATATAGTGAGATTTATCTAGTTGGGGTAGAGTTTGACAAAGAGAGTCGGAGTCTTTGTAGATTTGAGTGGGAGATGGTTTAAAAAATAAATTTTATAAATTAAAATAATATTTTTATAAACACTAAAACAGTTTAAAACCAAAGTTATCTTAATAATTTTTAAGTAAAATTCGAATATGGGTTTAGGGAAAAAAACAATTTTAGTAGTAGATGATGAGAAGGATATTAGAGTATATCTATCTATCTTTTTGAGGTATAAAGGTTTCGATGTTATCGAAGCGACTAATGGTCAAGAGGCGTATAAGCTTATACAGAACCGAGCTATTGATCTGTTGATATTGGATATAAATATGCCCAAATTGGATGGGCTTACTCTATCTGAAAAGATTCAAAAACAGGGAGATAAAACGCCCATTATTATCGTCAGTTCCCATACTGATAAAGATAAACTTTTTCGTGCCATCAAACTGAATGTGGTTGATTATATTATCAAACCTTTTACACGAAAATCTATCCGTGAGGCACTTAAAAAGGCTTTTGAAAATGATAAAATATCCAATCAAGTTGTTAAGTTTCAAGATGGGTATAGTTTTAATTTAGAAACGCTCACACTTTTTAAAAACAGTGAATTCATAAAACTCTCTCTACATCAAAGTTTGGCGATTGAGATGCTTATAAGATATAAAAATCGAGTCGTAAAAGCTGAAGATATATTTTACCATATAAACGACAGCTACAGTAAGATATTTAATGGTAACTCTATTAGAAATTTAATCAAAAGAGTTCGTACTATTTTACCTAACAAGACAATAGAGACGGTTTATGGTGTGGGGTATAAGATGGTGTTGTGATTTGGAAGCAGAGCTTCATGAACCAAATAGTTCGGGTGTAAACACGCCGATTCCGAAAAAGCAGATTGCATATAAGGAACCGATGGCTTTAGCCTCGCCTTAATTCATTGGCATTGGGTAAAGCTTTTAGATTCCCTTAAACTCTATCCTAAACAAAGCCCCACTATTACAATTTTTCACACTAAGCTCTCCACCCATATGCTCCTCAATAATCATTTTGGAGATATAAAGCCCCAGTCCTGTACCATTTTTCTTCAACTTTGTGGAGAAGTAGGGGTCAAAGATACGGTTGATTATTTCGTGGTTTATACCTCCTGCATTATCTTGAATGGTTATAGCTATTTTTTTATCTTTTTTAGATAGTTGAATATAGATATTTTTCTTTTGCTTTTGGTTGTTAGATATTAACGCATCTTTGGCATTGGTTATAATATTGATAATAACTTGTCCTAGTTCATTAGGGTAGCCGAGTAGCTCTATCTCCCCTTGACACTCTGTATTTATGGTTATCTCTTCATGTGATAAAACAGGTCTAATCAGTTCAATCGTATGCTTTACAGTCTGTTTCAAATTAAACCGAACTTTCTCTTTTTTAGGTTTAAAAAAATCTCTAAAATCATCTATAGTATTTGACATATATGCAGTGGTAGACTCTATTTTGTTTAACTCCTCTTCTAAAAAAAGTTTCTCCTCTATATTTTGTTTAGATATTTTCATATCCATTAACATGACCAGAGCATTGATACTTGAGAGTGGTTGCCTCCACTGGTGAGCTATCATACTTATCATCTCTCCCATCTGAGCCAGACGAGATTGTTGAAACATCATAAGTTGATGTTGTCTATTTTTTTCAACCTCCTCTTTTACCTTTTTTCTTAATATTATCAAAAAGGTAGTTCCAATTAGCGTTAAAATAAAAAATACTATTACAATATGTTTTACCAACTTATAATCAACCACAGCATCTTGCTTAAACTTAAACCATCTATTTTTAATATCCTGTTTTTTACCAGCATCAATGGATAAAATTGCTTTTTCAAATATAGAATTCACTATTTTTTCATCGTTTCTTGTACCAACGCTATACTTCATCTCCAAATCAACTTTACCTGTAATGGCAATAGTTGAAAAAAAGTTTTTCTGTATCTCATTCATAATGACTGCTGAGTTGTCTAAATATCCAAATATCTCTCCCTTTGCCACTTTTT
>NZ_JAACKB010000102.1 GCF_010892395.1 Sulfurovum sp. bin170 | reverse complement strand
GTGGCGTGTTATTATATCTTGGCTTCCAATGAAAATCTGATAGAGGACATCAAACTGGAACTTGACCAAGAGGAGCTTAGTGATAAAGCGTTTGCGAAGTTTATCAACACAAGCTCCAAACGCTACCTCTTTTTGATAGATGAGGCTGATGATTTTGTCAAGTATGAGAAAGAACACAACTACAGTAGCTTGAAGTTTATGCGAAGCCTTAGTGAGAAAAATAACGCTTCATTTATCTTGGCTGGTTTTTGGGAGACCTACCGATATACCTTTTTTGACTATCAATCGCCTATCAAAAATTTTGCTTCCATATTTGAACTGGAAGAGTTGGAGTATGAGGCGTGTATTGATTTAGCCATAAAACCAATGAAGAGTTTGGGGTTGAGCTATGATAGTCAAAAAAGTGTAGAGTGGATGATAACTAGGCTAGGACAGAGAGCCAATCTGATTCAGATAGTCTGTGATTATCTTGTGGAAAATATTGGGGCTTCTCAAAAGATAATAACCAAAGAGGATATTACCAAAGCTCTGGAGGGTGAGAAACTGTTGAAGTTTTTTGATGATTGGAACGAGATGTCAACCGACAGCAAAGAGAAGTGGATAGATAGAGTGGTGCTTTATGGGACGATTGCCAAGGGTAGATTTGATGATGGTGATTTGCAGGGGTTGATTAAGAGGTATGGACTAGAGATTAACAGTAATGAGTTGGATAAATCACTGGTTCGGCTTCGACTGGGGTATATTATCAGAAAAGAGGATGATGGAGGGTATATTTATCGTGTGCCTTTGTTTGTGGATAGTCTGTTGCGTGGGGATGTTGAGGGTCGGTTTTTGGGGGAGGTTGGGAAGTGATTTTTAGTTCTCTAAATCAAAATTGACATCGGTACGATATATTGCTATAATATATGACATAAGTTTGACAAAGGATAGACAATGAGAGCAATATATGGTGCTAGGGATATTGTACGCAATCCATCTCTACTAAGAATTGCTCCTACTGATAGCTTTATAGTGGAAGATAAAAAGGCACATAAGCGATTGGGAATTTACTTGGGGGCAGATTTGGCTCAAGAGTTTTTTGATTATATTCATAAACAAAAATTGCTTAAATCGGCTATGAAGATTAAAGATAGTGCAATGTATGCAAATAGTCTGTTGGAAGAGAGTGTGGATGATGGTTTATAGTAGAGGTGATATTGTTTAGGTGATAAGATAACTTCACTTAATAGAGATGAGTTGCAAAAGATTGAGTATGGGATTAGGGAGATGTTACGATTATGAGGATAAAGGACAAAACTTGAACAATATATTAATACTAGAACTAGCCGTAGGAATTATAGTAAGCTTTACGTTACTGGGGATATTTATCTGGGCAGTCAAAGGTGGTCAGTTTGATGATAGCAAGAAGGCGATGGATGGACTGCTATTTGATAGCGAGGAGGATTTGCGAGATGCTGTGAAAAAAGAGAAGAAGGTTAAGGCTCTAAAAGAGAAGAAAGCAAAGAAGACTAGTTAAGGGTATATCCTTGACCAGAGACATTTTTGATTAGCTCTTTTGAAGTTTTTTGTCTTAATCTTCTGATAAAGGTTCTAACTCTATCATCTGATACACTCTTTTCACTCCATAGTCTCTTTTTGATGGTATCGTCATCTATGAAGTTATCAGATTGGTTTATCAGGAGTTCGATGAAATCTATCTCTCGTTTTGTGAGTTGGATTATCTCTCCATCTCTATATAGTTT
>NZ_JAACKB010000019.1 GCF_010892395.1 Sulfurovum sp. bin170 | reverse complement strand
ATGCTCTCCAATCCTCCTTTTGGTGTAGAGTGGAAGAAGGTTCAAAAAGAAGTAGTCGATGAGCATAAACTCAAAGGGTTTGATGGACGGTTCGGTCCTGGGCTACCTCGTGTCTCTGATGGTTCACTTCTTTTCTTGTTGCATCTTATCTCTAAAATGCGTCCTGTAGGTGAAGGTGGTTCTCGTATAGGTATCATCCTTAACGGTTCTCCTCTCTTTACGGGTGGTGCTGGTTCAGGTGAAAGTGAGATACGCCGATATGTTTTAGAAAATGATCTACTTGAAGCCATCGTTGCCATGCCTAATGATATGTTCTTCAATACAGGCATCGCTACTTATATTTGGATACTTTCAAATCATAAAAGTAAGGAGCATAAAAACAAGGTACAGCTTATCAATGCTGCCAAGATGGGTGAGAGTATGCGTAAGTCTTTAGGTTCTAAGCGTAAAGAGCTAAAAGAGGCAAGTATAGATGATATTACCCGTCTGTATGGAGCTTTTGAAGAGAATGAGATCTCTAAGATATTTGATACGACTGACTTTGGTTATAGACGCATCACTGTGGAGAGACCGTTACAGCTAAGTTACTATCCTCATGACAGTGAGAGGGTTGATGCACTCAAAGAAGATAAAGCCTTTGTTAAACTTGACAAAGCACTGCAAGATGAGATACTAACTGCACTTGCTGACATCAAAGAAGAGAAAATAAGTGATAGAGAACTGTTTGCTAAAAAGTTAGATGTAAAACTTACTGCTTCACAGTTTAAGCTGATCCAAAAACATATCTCTGAGCATGATGATGAGGCAGTACTTTGTCGAGACAAAAAAGGTAAGCTAGAGGCTAACCCTGATCTGCGTGACAATGAAAATATACCACTTTCTGAAAGTATAGAAAGCTATTTTGCAAGAGAAGTAAAACCTCATGTACCTCTTGCATGGATAGATGAGAAGAAGACGGATGACAAAGATGGTAAGGTCGGTATAGTCGGCTATGAGATACCATTTAACCGTCACTTCTATGAGTATGTTGCACCTAGAGCATTAGAAGAGATAGATGCTGAACTGGATGCAGTTACGAGTGAAATCATGAAGCTATTGAAAGAAGTACACTCGTGAGTAAATATCAGCCGTATTCTGAGTATAAAGATAGTGGTATTAAGTGGTTGGGGGAAGTACCTGAGCATTGGAAAAAAACTAGGCTTAAATTTTTAGGCTTTACTTATGGTGGTCTGTCTGGGAAAGCTGGAAAAGATTTCAATCAAGAAGATAATAAGTTCAGTAAACCTTTCATCCCTTTTACAAACATTGCAGGAAGTAGTTATATTAAAGATGATTACTTTGGATTAGTTATTATAAATGAAGGGGAGTCTCAAAATAAAGCAAAAAAGAATGATTTATTTTTCTTGATGAGTTCAGAAGATTATGAAGACCTAGGCAAGGCATCATTATTGCAATTTGATGTAGATGAATTATATTTAAATAGCTTCTGCAAGGGCTTTAGGCTAACTTCAAAAAACTTAGATCCCAAGTATTTAAACTTTTTACTGTCAGGCGATACCTATAGAAAACTACTTTACACTCAAGGAAATGGATTTACAAGAATAAACCTTAGACTTGAACGATTAAATGATTTAGTTTTATCTCTTGCTCCTACTCTCGAAGAGCAAACCACCATCGCCAACTTCCTCGACCGTGAAACTACCAAAATAGACACCCTCATAAAAAAACAGCAAGTGCTGCTCGAACTGCTAAAAGAGAAGCGACAAGCGGTCATCTCTCACACTGTCACTAAAGGTCTTGATTCGAATGTAAAGATGAAAGATAGTGGTGTGGAGTGGTTGGGAGAGGTACCTGCGCATTGGGGAGTTAAAAAAGTAAAATACCTATTTGAGATACGAAAGAGAATATCTGGTGAGCTTGGTTACCCCATCCTGTCCATTACTCAAAAAGGTATCAAGGTAAAAGATACTGAGAGCGGTAAGGGTCAGTTGTCAATGGATTACTCAAAATATCAGTTTGTAAAAGTTGGAGATTTTGCAATGAATCATATGGACTTACTTACAGGCTTTGTTGATATATCCAAGCATCATGGTGTAACTAGCCCTGACTACAGGGTCTTTGCAGCAAGAGATAAGAATCTAGTAACTCAATATTTCCTCTATCTTTTTCAAATGGGGTACATAAATAAAATCTTCTATGGATTTGGTCAAGGTAGCTCTCAGTTCGGACGATGGAGACTGCCAACAGACCAGTTT
>NZ_JAACKB010000101.1 GCF_010892395.1 Sulfurovum sp. bin170 | reverse complement strand
TTCAGGAGACAAGGAGTAAAGAGAGCTTATCTGATTTATATCAACTACTATTGGGTAATCCTCTTGGTGATATTATGAAAAAGTATAAAAAACTTATTATCTCAAAAGATGGAGCAGTACATAAAATTCCTTTTGAAGCACTATACAATTATGATAGTAAAAAATATCTCATAGAGGAGAAAGAGGTACTCTATGTACCTTCTGCCCAAGAGTTTAATCGACTTAAATATACAGAGACGGCATATACAAATAGTGGCAAGATTGTACTCTTTTCAAATCCAAATTTTCAAGCAGAAGTGGATAACAGGATGGATGAGTTAAGAGGTTCCAAGATTTTGGGATTGGATGATTTACCAGCTTTTCAAGGGATGAAAGGGTTTGAGAAAGAGGCTAATAGCATCATCTCCATTTTTCCAAACAGTACAATTAACTATGAGAGAGCAGAGGCATCTGAAGCAAATCTCTACAAGGTCAAATCACCCAAAATATTACACTTTGCAACACATGGTTTTTTTATAGATGACAAAAATCTCTCTTACTCAAATTTAAAATCAGGTATAGCGTTGAGTGGATATAATAGCTCAAGAAATGATGGAGAGAGCTATGAGGGAATAGTGACAGCATCAAAACTTCTAAAACTTGACCTAAAAGGGACAGAGTTGGTTGTCTTTTCTGCTTGTGATACAGGCGTAGGAGATATACACGATTCAGAGGGTGTAGAGGGGTTAAATAAAGTGGTAGTACAAGTTGGAGCCAAGAGAGTCATGATGAGCCTTTGGAGGGTTAATGATGAACAGACGGCTAAGTTTATGGGCTACTACTATCAGTTTCTAAAAGAGAAAAAAGGTTATGCAGAGGCATTAAGAGAGACTAAACTAAAGATGATAAAAGAGGGGCTAGAGCCTCGTTATTGGTCAGCGTTTGTCTTAAATGGAATTGATTAAAAGGATAGAGATGAAAAGATATGTAATAATACTTGGTTTGATACTTCAACCCTATGCAGTGGCAGATACAGCACCTACCGATATAAATAAGAGCATTGAATTCAAAGATGATGGAAAGTCTAATGATGAAGTAAAAAAGCAGTTTGAGAAGTTAACTCAAAATGAAACTATTTTAGGACTCCAAGTTGTTGAGAAAAAAGGTGAAACAAGAGCTGGGATAGACCATATCGCCTTAGATACAGAGGGTAATGAGATAGCTAAGAGCATGAGTGTTAAGATTGGAGCTGTAGAGGAGATTGCTATCTATTTGGACTTAACTAATGTGAAGAGACCTGTTACTATTATTTGTGGTGATTATGAGGAGACCACTAAAAGAGTAGAAAGAACAAAACTTATTAGGATTCCTGTTTCTAAAATTAAAGATGCTGATAAAATTATTATTAAAAATAGAAAAGGTAAAGTTGTGAAGAGTATTTTGATAAAGAGGTAAATTGAAAACAACCACTACATTCCACTAAGAATGAATGGTGACCAGTAGTAGGGATGCAGACCAACTTTTATCATCTCTATCTTGGTAGCCCTTAGTGCTTTGGCGTAATTATGGCTCTTTTGTGAGTTTTTATAAAAACTGCTCATAAGCTCCATAGTTTTCATATCATCCACCTCCCACAGACTCATCACCACATCTTTTGCCCCTGCTTGGATAAAAGCTTTTGAGAGTCCAGAGATGTTCTCTGTAGAGTCCAAATCAACCACTCCTGTGCTACAAGCAGAGAGTACAGCCAAATCAGTTCCCTTTAAATTTAGTCCTGAAAGTTTTAGTGCTGTTACAACTCCATAGTCTTTATCGTTATGAAACGCATTATAGTTTGCTCCACTAAGTACAATTCCTGATTTTAACATAGGGTTTGGGATATTTTTATCATTTATAAAAAATCCATGTGTTGCAAGGTGCAAAATCTTTGGCTTTTTGACCTCTAGCAGAGTTGTCTCATTTGCATCAGTTTGTGAATAGGAGATGACCTTGTTATCTTTTTTCAGTATCTTCTCTATCCTTTTTGCCTCCTCTATAGTACCTTTTAAGGCTCCAAACTTAAGTTCAAACAGCTCTGCTATATCATCTTGCTCTACCAAACGAGCTGTTCGCGTATCTGAAATATTTGCATCAAAGTTAGGATTGCTAAATATCACGGCTATATCTTCGCTTTTGTGCTGTTTTGAGTATCTAAAGAGTCGAACCAACTCTCTACCTGATGAGATATATCGGATGTTTTTCTGCTCTATCAGATACTTTTGGTCTTGCGTATCATACATCGCCTCAAATGGCATAGCTCTTAATGCTCCATCAGTAGAGATAATGAGGGAGCTTTTCTCTTTTAGTATATCCCCTAGAGGTTTCTGAATGGTTGCTTGGTAGAGTTTGGATAGTATCTCTTTGGAGTGTTTACTTTTTTGGGTAGCCAGTTTTGTATCTTTGACTATCATATCTATATTTGCTCTAAACGCTTTGATATAGCCATCTATCTCTTTAGAGCTGTTCTTATCTATGGCTATAAAGTTTACATTACTACTGCTATCAATGGTAAAGATGTAGTACTCTTTTTCTGTTTTAGCATAGTCGATATAGAGTTCATCTTTTTTGAGCTGTTTTGA
>NZ_JAACKB010000018.1 GCF_010892395.1 Sulfurovum sp. bin170 | reverse complement strand
TGATTTAACCAACACTATAGGTAGTTTTCAGACAAACAGCAATGCCATAACTATAGAAATTACTAAAGATAATAAAATAATTTTAGCCCAATCAGGAGAGGAGTCATCCTCCAATATAGACAGTGAAGAGGTATTTAAACTCAAAAGAGACCCTCTGTTGACCGTCCTTCCTTCCGATGGTGATTATGGTGATGACCTCGATACACAAGCTATCAGTACATTTGGTGCACCCAACCAATGGATGGATGATGGTGTATTAAAAACACAAAACTTTAATGCTTTGCGAGAGAATCGTGACCTAAATGAGGTGGATGGTATAGCCTTATCTCATATAGAGGCATTTGATGGGTTAAAAGATTCAGAGTCAATACTATATGTTGCTCCAAACAACAGTTTATGGATTGCAGATGATAATGCTCATAGTGTATATGAGATGGATTTAACAACCAAAGAGGTAAAGGCTATCTATACCCGTGATATGTTAGAAGAGCTCTCAGGGATTTGTCGTGATGAAAATGGTGAGGAGATAGAAGATTGTGATGGATTGGACGATTTGGAGTCGGTTGTCTATGATGATGTCAATGATATTCTCTATATTTTTGTTGGAAGTACTTCGAGTATACCTGCTATTTTCAAGCTGACTAGAGAGAGTATAGATGGTACATTTGTTTTAGATGATGAGGATGAGAATACGATTGATTTTAGAATACTAGATTCGGAGTATCAAGCGGCTCAATATATTGATGGAGAGATGATTGTCTCTATTGATTATGATTTATACAGTTATGATTTTGAAACAGATACCCACTCAAGTACACTTTTTACAGCTACTGGTGATGAGGGGAATGTCTATGGGATGGCATATGATGAAGGTGGTAATGCTTGGATGGTGACATCTAAAAATTATCTAATAAAAATAGATTGGGCTACCAAAGTGCGTCTAGCCTCATATAAGATAGCTGATGATGATAGTATCCTGACCTATAATGGAGTTTATGACACAAGAGGTTTGGAGATTATTGATGATAAACTCTATATTTTAGAAGGTATGAATAGCTCTGGAACAGACGATGTGGCAGTCGCTCCTTATGGGAGTGCTTTAAAAAATTCTGTTCATATCTATGATATACCTAGTGATAATCTATAGATGATATAACGGCAAGATAGTGTTCAATCACTATCTTCTCATCAAACTCATCTATCACTTTTGCTCTCCCTTTTTTCCCCATATCTATTCGCTCACTTTGGGATAGAGCAATCATCCTCTCCATAGCAGTAGCCAAAGAGCTACTATCTTTTACAGGAACTAGATAACCATTAACACCATCATCAACAACATCTCTACAACCAGTTACAGCAGTGGTAATTATAGGTTTAGACATACTTCCCGCCTCTAGTAAAACGCGTGATAGACCCTCTCGATATGATGGCAATACAATACAGTCAGCTTTTTGAATCTCTTCTAAAACAGCATCTGTATAACCTAAATACTCCACAGTTCCACTCTCGACCCAAGAACTCACCTCATCCTCTGATATAGCAGATGGATTTCCCTCGTAGTATGAACCAAGAAGCTTAAACTTTACCTCTGGATATTTTGGACGGATAGACTCTATCGCATCTATATACTCTACTATCCCTTTATCTCTAATCAATCTAGCTATTAGCAAAAAGACCATGCTACTATCACTAACCACGCCAATTTTGGGTTGAAATACTTCGGTATTGATTCCTGAACCAGGGATTAGCCTAACTTGCTCTTTTTGCACAAGATTTCTAAAAAGAAACTCATTAGAGTCATCCTCATTCTCAAAAAGAACTCTATTGTTGCGAAAAGAGGTTTTGTATAACCATCGTGCTATCTTAGACGATAGATTATCATTCAAAAAAACTGTACCCAACCCTGCAATAACATTTAGTGTAGGTATATTTAGAAGCTTGGAGACCATACCACCATAGATATTTGGCTTGATAGTATAGATAAGAAGCATATCAGGTTTTATCTCTCTATAGAGTCTATA
>NZ_JAACKB010000017.1 GCF_010892395.1 Sulfurovum sp. bin170 | reverse complement strand
TAATTTAATATCTAAAACAATAATAGTACATTTTTTGTACAAGAGGAGTCGGTTATAAAACTATCTGAAAAAGAGTCACTAATCAAGGGCTTTGCCCTATTTTTTGTGGTCATAGAACTCTTCTTAGCATTTATCTTCTACAACTACTATCGCTTAGAAGAGGAACACCTAAGCGAACAGCTTTTTTTGGAGATGAAGAACTACAGCTTCTTTTTTGATGATAATCGGTTTGAGATGGATATTGTTGCCAAAGTAAATGAGAATCAACTTTATGAACTCTATTTTGATGAGCAAAACCTCTATATTTTGGTGCCATTTGTCCAAGATGAGGAGAGTTCACTTCAGATTATGTACCCTTTAAACTCCTATCATCTGCTCTTAAAAAATATTAGAACCACTCTTCTTTGGCAGTTTTTACTGCTCTCTCTTATCGCTACTTTAATCTCACTACTTTTTTCCCTTTATGCTCTGCATCCTTTGCGAAATGCGTTGTCACTGCTAGAAGAGTTTATCAAAGATATTATCCACGACCTCAATACCCCCATAACTTCCATACTTATTAATTTGAAAATGATGGAGAAAAATGAGGAGGTAGAGAGCATCGCCCAAAGTGCCAATGCCATCTCGATGTTGCATAAGAATTTGGATGTCTATCTCAAAGATATGCAGTTTGAGCAGGAGAAGTTTTCGATTAAAGAGGCAGTTTTGGAGCAGGTTGCTTTTTTCAATTCACTCTATGACTATTTGGATTGGGAGGTTGATGTCAAAGAGCAAATCATCACCTCTAATAAAAATGCTTTGAGCCGAATCATCTATAATCTGTTAAGCAATGCTTGTAAATATAATACCTCCAGTGGTTTTGTCAAAATAAAAATGGAAGAGAATATACTCTCTATCACCAATAGCAGTTATGGGATTAAAAATCCATCTAAAGTATTTGATAGGTTTTATAAAGAGAGTGATAGAGGATTGGGTATTGGGCTTCATATTGTGGAGAAACTTTGTGATGAGCTTGGAATTGAGAAGAGATTGGAGGTTGAGGGTGATGTGGTGACGGTTTCCCTCTCTAGCTTTTTTTAGTCAAGTACTTAATCCCAATCATAGAGACAATCACCTCCAATAGAGAAGCTAAAATAATTGCATAGTAGTAGTGCCCAGTTATTATCTCATGATGGTAACCAACTGTTGCTACAGCTACCAAAAGTGTTAGTGGCATAGATAGTGCTAGTGCTACCAAGATAGACTCTTTGAATCCTATTATTTTGACTAGAGATAGAGACGAGAGTAGTCTAATCATAATCATTGCAGTTAGAATCTTAATAGCCGTTCCAATAGATTCTGTAAAATAATTATAATCAAAAGATGCACCCACATGGATAAAGAAAAGAGGAACCAAGAATCCAAAACCGAAACTTGACATCTTATCCTCTAACTCCTTTTTGTGATGAAAAAAAGTCGAGATAAATAGACCAGCAATAAAAGCACCAAAGGCTAAATCAAGATGAAGTAGATGCATAATTGCAATCATAATAAAAAATATACCCATAGCCAATCTCAAATCTTGGTCTTTATTATCAAGAGGAGGCATCATTACTATTTTTAGTTCAGGATACCACCAGAAGATAAGACGGAAAAGATAGTATAGAGTTAGTACAATAAGTATAAATCCAAGTAGTAGCAGTAGTTTTAAAATAAGAGCCATACTGAAACCTACCTCTACCGCAAACTCCAAAATTGTTAGAGTAGTAATACTAAAGACCTCTCCCCATGCTCCAATCAAAAGAGCTATGCTAACCCATTGGGTACTTTTGCCATGCTCTTTAGAGACTGTTGCGAGTAGTCCAACAGAGATGAGTGGAAGTGCTACAATAATAATAGGGTTAAGCTCTAGTATAAAATAACCTACAAGTAGTGCTAAATTAGGAAGAATAAGTAGAAATTTAGTAGCCCCTGAGAGATGCTCTTGTGGCATCTTATTAAGACTTTTTAAACTAATCTCCAGTCCAGCTAGAAACATCAGATACAAAAAGCCAACTTCTGCAATAAGGTCAAAGTAGTGATTTCCACTCTCACCAACACTTATCAGACCCACATAAGCCAATATAGAACCAATAATTATCTCAATCGGAGCGGTTGGTAGTTTAAAAAGCTTGGAGAGATAAGGGGATAGTACCAAAACAAAAGAGAGTACTAGGATATATGTAACTATATTATCCATTACAAGTTGTTGCTACCTTATAACCTATCTTGTCTAACATGGTTCTATCTTTGATAGGATTATCACCACCTGTTGTTAGATAGTCTCCTATGACAATAGAGTTAATCCCCGCATCAAACATCTCTTTTTCATACCCACCAAACATCTGTTCTCTTCCTCCAGCTACCATCAACAGTCTATCTTCACCAAGAAGCTCTCTAGCTTTTTTGATGACAATAAGTGCTTCATCTCTAGTGATATTTCTTCCTTTTATAGGAAGAGCAGGGTTGGTTATGTAGAAGTTCAGAGGGGTTGATTCGGGCTGAAGCGAGACAATGGAGTTCAGAAGAGACTCTCTATCCTCATCACTTTCACCCATACCCCAAATACCTCCACTACATAGTTGCAATCCAACCTCTTTGACATTGAGACAAGTTTGGTATCTCTCATCCCACGAGTGTGTTGTGCAGATTGTCTCATAGTAGGCTTTTGAGGTCTCCAGATTATGGTTATAGCTATCAATTCCACTCTCTTTTAGAAACCTCAACTGCTCCACTGTAGCAGTTCCATTACAGGCGATAAGATTTAGGTTATCTATCTCTTTTTTGATAGCTTTTGAGGCTCTTGCAACAAAATCCACACTTTTATCTGTCAACCCTTTACCTGCTGTAACGAGACAATACCCCAATGCACCGTGAGCTTTTGCCTGTTTTGCTTCTGCTATAATATTCTCTATAGATTTATAACTATATCGCTCTATATCTGCATGATAACGAACACTCTGCGTACAGAACTTACAATCTTCTTTGCAAGTACCACTCAATATACTGTTGATGGCACATAAAAATATCTCTTTTTTCATAAAAAGATTATACTACAATATTTTTATAAACTCATCTATAATTCTATCTTTATCAAAATCCATAGCTCTAATTAACGATTTTTCTTTATATCTATCTTGTAATTTTTTTTCTTCTTTTATCAGATTCATAGCTTTAGTCATACTATATACATTATCAGTGGGAGTCAAGATTCCATACTCTGCCAACTCAATATCTTCTGTTATCTGAAAATTAATATCTGTTAGTGGAGCCAATATCTCTCTTGGACCACTTCTACAATCGGTGCTAATAACAGGTAATTCACAGGCAAGTGCCTCTACCAATACATTTGGAAAGCCCTCATGATTTGATGCAAACGCGAAACAGTCTGCTTTGGACAGATACTTGTATGGATTTTTCTGTTTTCCCAATAAAAATACTTTCTCTTTTAAGTCTAAAATCTCTATCTGCTTCTCTAAATATTCTCTTAATTTTCCATCACCTATTATATATAGTTTTGCATCAACACTCTGCATCGCTTTAATAAGAAGTATATGATTTTTCCCCTCATCAAGTCGTCCTATGGTGATAAAAGTAAACTCTTCATCCACAGGGGCATCCCCTTTTGAGAGTTTGGTTATCTTCTCTATATCAAAAAGATTATTTATCACTATGGTATCTCTTATATTAAAATTCTCCTCCAAGTCGAGCGTATTACCTTTTGAGTTCCCAACAACTATATCTGCTCTGTTGTAGAATTTTTTTATAAGAAATCTGTTTATTCTGCCTTGTAATCCATCTCTATAATAGAGTGACGGCATTGCTCTTTCGTTAATGATAACCTTAGCCCTCATGCCAATCATCTTTGCTAAAATATTGATGTAACACGCTCTTGTTAAAAACGACATTGATATATCGGAATTTCTATTTATTTTTCTATATTGCCAAGCTAGAATGGGAAGTTTGAGAAGCTTTACCAATCCACTATCATTCAGGTTTGCATTTCCTATTATGACAACTTCAATCTCTTTTGGAATATCGTAAAAGATTATATCATGTATCATAAATAGAGTAATATCGTATCTGTCTTTTAACATAAAGAGCAATATCGAAACCACTCTCTCTGCTCCTCCTGTATCTAGGTCATTTACCAAAATTGATAATTTTTTTTTCATGGCAACCTCATTATATTCCAAAATATATTCTCATAATTTTTACCTTTTTGATGTTCATTAAATAGTTTTCTTAGATATGGTTTGTTGAATCTCTCATCAAGTGACTCTATCTTATCTTGTAGCATATCTCTCATCTCACCTCTAAACCACTCTTGCAGAGGAACTCGAAATCCCATTTTTGGTCTATCGATAAGTCTTTTTGGTACTTGCTTGTAGAGAATATCTTTGAGTATAGATTTCGCACCATGCTTTAGTTTTATCTCTGTGGGCAGAGAGTAGGCAAACTCTACTATGCGATGGTCAAGCAGTGGAACTCTAGCCTCTAGGGAATATTTCATACTTGCTCTATCAACTTTTGTTAATATATCATCAGGCAGATACCTATAAAAATCTATTTTGGAGAAGTTATCAAACGAATCCTCTTGGTTAAGACTCTTAATCTCTTGAACTGAGAGATAGTCCAGACGGTCAAAATTTTGATATAGGAACTCCCTATCAAACATAGACTCCATCTGCCAAGGTTTTAGATATGATGCAATAACAGAGTATAGATTCTCTTTGGTTGGATATTTCAAAGGATAAGCTATCTTCTCTAACCTGTCCTGTTTTGATAGCCGAGCAAGAGAAGAGAGTATATTTCGCGAAAATTGTGGCATTTTATTGAATATCTTGTAGTATTTGTCTGTAAAAAAATATCTATCATAACCCAAGAAAAGCTCATCCCCACCATCTCCACTAAGAGCCACAGTCACCTTCTCTTTTGTAAACTTCGAGAGCAACATAGTTGGCAGAGCAGAGGCATCACCAAACGGTTCATCATAATATCTATCCATATCAGCCATAAGAGCAATTACATCATCAACACCAAATATATACTCATAATGGTCACTTCCTATATGCTCTGCTACCTCTTTTGCAAACCCTGCTTCATTGTAGTTTTTATCCTCAAAACCTATCGTAAATGTCTTTATCTGCTGATTGGTGCTTTGTTGCATAATGCTACTAACCAAAGAGCTATCTATCCCACCACTTAGAAAACTTCCAACCTCCACATCAGACAATAGCCTATATTTGATAGAGCTTCGGATAAGTCTCTCAGTCTCTTCAAGAGCCTCTTCGTAACCAATATCTATCTTGCTGTTTGGCAGAGACCAGTATCTTTTTTTCTTAATAGTCTCACCATCAAATATCAGTAGATGCCCAGCTTCAAGTTTGTAAATATCTTCATAGTAGCTATTGTGAGATGGTGCATATCCAAAACTCATAAACTGGATAAGTGCTTTGTTGCTCTCTTTTGTTTTTAGATGTGGTGCGAACCCTTTTAGCTCACTAGCAAAAGCAAACTCACCATTTTGATATGTCCAGTAGAGAGGCTTTATTCCCACCCTATCGCGAATCAGATAGAGCCTCTGTTCAAATTTGTCAAAAAGAGCAATGGCAAACATACCGATAAGTTTCGAAATAGTCTGCTCAATACCAAATCTGTTAAATAGAGCAAGAAGAGTCTCTGTATCGCTATGGGTTAACCATGAATTGTTGCACTCCTCTCGTAACTCCATATGGTTATATATTTCACCATTAAAAACTATAGAGAATCGTTCACTCTCCATAGGTTGATTGGCTCGTGCATCCAAATCTTGGATAGCCAGACGATTGTGTCCTAGAGATAGTCTATTTCCTGCAAAAATATACTCTTTGACTTGACTGTTATCTACTCCTCGATGGGAAAGCGTTCTGTTTAACTGTTCAATCTCTTCAAGAGACTGCTTTGTGTTATAGTAACCCATGATACTACACATATTTGATACTCCTTTGAATGTGTTTTAATATTGAAATTATACAATTACTTCTTTTATGTAAACTTTAATAAAGTTAGTGATATAATGTTATTATATATTTAATTATACTATATTTTAGAGAGGATTTTCAGATGATTAATCTAGTTATAGGTAAAAATAGTAACCTATCTAAGCTATTTAAAAAAAATATTGACCACACTGTGTTGATTTCATCACAAAATATTAATAGTGAACTTGATAGTCTGAATCTATCTAACTATAGTACTATTAATATTGTATTT
>NZ_JAACKB010000100.1 GCF_010892395.1 Sulfurovum sp. bin170 | reverse complement strand
TTCATTGGGTGTCCATCAGCCCACCTATTTTTGTTCAGATCTTTCCAAAAATTTAGGGTCAGGGTAGAGTAGAGAGCAGGCGAGCCACTAATAAAAGCGCTTTTCCAACTCCCCCTCATCAAACCGTGCATACAGTTTTCCCGTACACGGCTTTCCGATCACCTTCTTTCGCAAGCATTCACCTTTTGTGTCCAAGGGGCATTGGTCGGCATTTTGTACAGACCGATCTTATCATAGAGGAAACTATTTGGAAATTGTTTAAAACCAAGCGTTCTTATTTTATGTTTTCGCCTTAGAAAAACTCTCATCCTTTGCGTTAGAAACTGCCCCATCTTACTCATACTTTTACTACAGCCACCATAATAAAAATAGTTTTTCCAACCTCTTGCGACAGTGTTGACTTGTTTGACGATTTCCTCTGTAGGAATAACTGTCATATTCCTCTTAGTCAGGTTTTTGACTTTTTCCCTGAGATTAGCTTCTGCCTTGGCGGAAGGCCGAATCAAAGGAAAGCGTTTACCTGTCTTATCGCTAACTTTGGTTGTCACTGAAAATCCAAGAAAGTCGAAACTTCCCTGTTTTGTATCAACAACGACTGTCTTTTGAGGATGGAGTCTTAGTTCAAGATCTTCTAAAACAGCTTTAACTCGTTCTAATATCTGATTGTGGTTATAAGGATTTCTGCACAAGATCACAAAGTCATCAGCATATCTGACAATCCGTGCTCCATACTTTTCAAACATTCTCTCAGTTTTCCAGAATTTATCTAAAACATTAAGGTATATATTTGCTAGTAGTGGAGAGATGACACCACCTTGCGGTGTGCCATATTTATGATTCTTGTTGTACTTTACTTTCCCATTTTCCATACTCTCTACTATGGGAGCTTTTAGCCATTGTTTGATTAGTCTCAAGATATTCTTATCCACTACTCTTTTTGCTACCAGTGATAGCAGTTTAGTATGCGATATCGTATCGAAGTATTTCGATAGGTCTGCATCGATTACTGTAGTATGTCCATATATAAGATTCTTGGCAATCTCGTCCATTGCTTGATGAGCGTTTCTCTTTGGTCTAAATCCATAAGAGTTATCTTCAAAATCTGTTTCAAAGATCGGTTCAATGACAATCTTGGTTGCCATCTGTACGATCCTATCTTTGATAGTTGGTATGCCTAATGGTCTTTTATCTCCATTTGACTTCGGTATATAAACTCTTTTAACCGGGCTTGGTCTATAGCGATTCTCTTTTAGTTCTAATGATAGCTCTTGAATATATCTCTCTGCTCCATATGCTTCGATATCTTCAAATGATGCTCCATCAATTCCTGATGTTCCACCACGAAGTCTTATCCGTTTATAGGCGTAGGTCAATATATCTACTCTGTATACCTTGTCATACAAGGTATAAAATTTGTAGTCACTTGACTGTTTGGCTTTACGATATAGTTTTCTTTGCAGATCCCGAATTCTAAATGGAGTTTTTAGCATAGTGCAATCTCCTCTCCTTATCTGTTCCAAAAACTTGGTAAAAGTAGTGTCCCTTCCCTCTTTCAAAGTTATGTTGTCTTTGAAATACAAACGGTACTATGAACACCTCCGAATCCCTTGCAGACCCGATGAGATTTCGCTTTGCTTATATTCATCAGTTGATCATTACATCATCTGCAAGGGCCTCCCGTGTTATCTCACAAGACCTCTTATACATATCATCCCTGCTACCCCGGGAGCTTATCTACTGTATAATAGTTATATATTACATCCTGTCACGCTGGATAAAGCGAATCTTAGTAGATATATCAGCCTTCCCTAGTCGTCAAGTAGGTCGGCAGCTCCATCAGTTTACGAGGCTACAT
>NZ_JAACKB010000099.1 GCF_010892395.1 Sulfurovum sp. bin170 | reverse complement strand
GTTTTTAATTTCATTTTTTATTGACATTTTAGCATAATTTTTTTTCCGTAGTTTTCAGGATAATATATTGGATATAAGAGTAGATATATCAGCAGGTGCAGTCGTTTCTGTGCCTATCTTTGGCAATCGCAATATATGGCTACCATCAACTGTAACTATAGATGATAAAATAGCAAATCTAAATATAGATAGAAGTGGTGGGCTTTGGCTTATGCTCTCCAAGGGTGTGCATGAGGTTAGATTGAGTGGTACAGTCAAAGGGCATGAGCAGATTATGCTCTCATCTGTGCTACCTCTGCACAATCTAAAGAGTCTATCTACTGATAAATCGTGGCAGGTATCAAGTGATTATAAGAGTTATATAGAGATAAACAATCTAAAAGAGCAAAAAGAGAAAGAAAAAGAGAAAAGCCGAATTGAGCCGATGGTACAGGTAAGCAGAACACTCTATTTTGGTCAAAGATGGTATATTGATACAGAGGTAAAGCTATTAAATAGTATAGACAAACCACACAGACTTCTCTACAAACTCCTGCCAAATGAGTCAATATTAGATAAAGAGATAGAGCTAAAAGATGGTAAAGCAGTTCTGTATCTTGGTAGCAAAAATTCTTATTATCGTTGGCGTTCATCTATACCTATTACAGAAAATTTGGAGCTTAGTTTTAGCAAAAATAGTAAGCATATAGAGATATGGCAGATGGATATATCATCTATTTGGGATGTGAACTATGAAGGGATAGAGCCTGTTGAGCAGTTAAAAGTCGGTGCTATTTTAATGCCAAGGTTCAAGCCTTGGCAGGGTGAGAAACTAAAACTCACTATGCAAAAAGCAAAAGCTGTGAGCGGTGAAAGTCTGACCATAGAGTCAAGTAAGCTAAAGATTATGCAATCTGGTCGCTATCGAGATATGACACTAGATTTGAGTCTAAAGAGTTCAAAAGCAGGTCAATATACCATTACAATAGATGGAGCAGAGAAGCTCAAATCGACGCAGATAGATGGCAAGAGTCACTACCTAAAGATTAGCAATGGAAAAGTCTCCATACCTCTACAAGCAAAAGCCCAAAAGGTCAAACTCTCATGGCGAGAGGAGATAGGAGCTACGCAGAGCTATAAATTTCCACATATAGACCTAAGCTCTGATAGTGTCAACAGTAGTGTTCAGTTGACTCTGCCACATAACCGTTGGGTACTATGGACAGATGGACCAACTCTTGGGCCTGCTGTACTTCTTTGGGGAGTACTGTTAGCTGTTCTATTGTTTGCTCTGATTCTTGGCAGAGTCAAAGGAACTCCTCTAAAGACGAGAGATTGGTTACTACTAGGTCTTGGCGTTAGTACTACAAGTGTCTTTATTATGCTTCCTATTGTTATGTGGATATTTGCCCTTAGATTTAGAGAACAGAGAGGATTTGCACTCAAAGGGTGGCTTAGAAACTTCACTCAAATTGGACTTGTGATTTTGACATTTATAGCTTTGGGTACTATCATAGGTGCTGTATCGGCAGGACTACTTGGTAACCCTGATATGATGATAGTGGGCAATGACTCCTATGGACACTACCTAAACTGGTATAGTGACCGTATCTCTACTGCTATTGCAGAGCCTACTGTTATCTCTGTATCTATATGGTACTATAGGGCTTTGATGTTGCTTTGGGCTATCTGGATTGCGTTCTCTTTGATTCGGTGGTTGAAGTGGGCTTGGGAGGTATTTTCTGAGGGGGATATTTGGGTTAAGGCTGAGAAGAAAGTGAAAAAAGAGGTAGAGTAATGGCAATGAATTAAGGAGTGCAATGTTGAAATATAGCGAGGCTGAAGCCATCGGTTCCTTATATGCAATCTGCATTTTCGGAATCGGTGTGTTTACACCCGAACTATGTTGAATTTGAGATGTAAGACCTATTTTAGAAGCAACCCAAAAACCTATCTTTTAAACCAATCTATCTTTGGATATAATACACAAAAATTTTAATTATAGAAAAAAGGTTCATCTAATGTTCGAAACAGTCATCGGTTTAGAAGTCCATGTTCAACTCAATACCAAAACGAAACTTTTCTGCTCTTGTCCTACAAGTTTTGCAGAGCATCAAAACTCTAACACTTGTCCTACTTGTCTAGCTCTCCCTGGTGCTTTGCCTGTAGTTAACAAAGAGGCAGCGATTAAGGCTATGAGGCTTGGTTATGCTATCAATGGCAATGTAAATCATAGCTCTAATTTTGATAGAAAATCATATTTTTATCCTGATAGTCCATCTGCTTATCAGATTACACAACTTCACAAGGCTATTGTGCAAAAAGGTGAGGTGTTTATCGACCTAAAAGATGGTATGCAGAAGAGGATAGGGATGACCCAAGCTCACTTGGAGGCTGATGCTGGTAAAAATATACATGAGGGAAATCACTCAAAAGTTGACCTAAACCGTGCAGGAACTCCACTGCTAGAGATAGTATCTGATCCTGATATGAGAAACTCTGATGAGGCTGTGGCTTATCTGAAAAAGTTGCACTCTACTGTTCGTTATTTGGATATATCTGATGCCAATATGCAAGAGGGGTCGTTCCGTTGTGATGTCAATGTCTCTATCCGACCAAAAGGGCAAAAGAAGTTTGGAACGCGTGTGGAGATAAAAAATATTAACTCTTTTAAATTTGTAGCAGCATCCATCGCTTATGAGGTTCAGAGACAGACAGAGGCTTATGAAGATGGAGTTTATGAGCGTGAAGTTCGTCAAGAGACTCGGCTTTGGGATGTTGACAAGGGTGTTACTAAGTCGATGAGAGGTAAAGAGGAGGCGGCTGATTATCGTTATTTTCCTGACCCTGATTTAAGACCTTTGATTGTAACAGAGGAGATGATAGCAGAGGCAAAAAAGATGCCTGAACTTCCTGATGCTAAGGTCAAACGATATATTATGGAGTTGGAAATCAAAAAGGATGATGCTATGGTTCTCTGTTCTACAAAAGAGTTGGCTTACTTTTTTGAAGATATGTTAGAGACAGGGGCATCTCCTAAAAACTCTGTAAATTGGTTAAATACAGAACTACTTGGACGACTTAATAAAGTAGGTCTAAATATATCTACTTCATCTGTATCTGCTGTAAAATTGGGTGAGTTGGTATCCAAGATAGATGATGGTACAATCAATGGTAAAGGTGCTAAAGATATTTTGGATATACTTATAGATAATGAGAGAGATATTGATGAGCTAATTGAGTCTCTTGGACTTAAGCAGGTCTCTGACGATGGTGCAATCTTGGAGATTATCGACAAGATTTTAGAAGCTAACCAAGATAAAGTGGAGCAGTATAAATCTGGTAAAGATAAGCTCTTTGGTTTCTTTGTAGGGCAGACGATGAAAGCTAGTAGAGGCTCTGCAAATCCTCAAAAAGTTAATCAACTCTTAAAAGAGAGGTTAATATAAAATTTTAAAAGGGGTTTAGTGCTATCAAAACTAATAGTAAAATTTGCTTTTTTCTTAGATGGACTAGATTCATACCAAAAGAGTAAAAAATTTCTCTTTAATCTCTTGCAAAACCCTGACTATCCCTACAAGAGATACCTTGATATTTTGATGATTTTTCTTATTCTTACTTCGGTGGGGATACTGATTTATGGTGTTCGTAATCCTCTACCTGAGTGGATGGATATATATGATATATATGTGGTGTCCATCTTCTTTCTGACCGAGTATCTTTTGCGTTTTTGGGTCTATAATGATTTTCATAAAGCTATAATCAAAGAGTATAATCAGAGTGAGTTTCTATTGAAGCGATTCTCTCTTTGGGTTCCTATTAAAACGGTGCTAAAGGGAAAGCTTGAATATATCACCTCACTAACAGCTATCATTGACCTCTTGGCGATACTTCCTGCTTATAGACCACTTAGGATACTTCGTATTTTTGTTCTCTTTCGAGTCTTTAAGCTTCTGCGATATACCAAGAGTATCAAGCAGTTTGTGGAGGTTTTGGCAGATAAGAAGTTTGAGCTATTTACCCTGCTTCTACTTCTGCTTTTTATTGTGATGACGGCAGGGATTGCTCTTTATGTGTTTGAAGATAAGCAAAACGAGAATATCGGTACACTCTTTGATGCCTTTTATTGGGCGTTGGTGACTATCTCCTCTGTGGGTTATGGGGATATATCTCCTGTGACACAGCAGGGCAGGGCAGTCTCTATGCTTATTATACTAAGTGGAATTGCTATGATTGCTTTTGTCACCTCTGTGATAGTCTCTGCTTTTTCGGAGAAGCTAGATGAACTCAAAGAGAACCGAGTGGTGGATAATATCAATAAACAGGATGATTTTATTATTATCTGTGGCTATGGTCAGATGACAAAGGTTTTTTTGGAGCAGGAGCAGGAGTTGGGTAGTGCCTATATAATCATTGAGAAAGATAAAGAGAGGGTCGATATGGCAACCAAGGATGGCTACAATGCAATTCATGAAGATGCAAGTAAACATGAGGTTTTTAATAGATTTAATATAGACTATGCAAATATCACTCTTCTGTGTCTGACCAACAGTGATATAGAGAATATCTACATCACCCTCAATGCAAAGAGTGTCTCTAAAAATATCAGAGTCATAGCAAGAGCTACCGATGCAAGTATGGAGAAGAAGTTTAAACTAGCAGGAGTTGACCATGTGTTGATTCCCAATAAGGTGACCAATATGATGCTACTCATCTCAATCAATCAACCTGTAGTCTATAGTGGGATACACTCTATTTTGATGGGTAGAGATGTTGCACATATAGATGAGCTTAGAGTATCAGAGCGGAGCAGACTTATTGGCAAAGAGGTGCGTGAGATTAACTTTAAATTATATAAAATTCTTCTGATTGGTATAGAGAGAGGCTCTCATAGTGAGTTTATCTTCAATCCCAAAGCAGATAGAGTAATAGAGGAGGGTGATACTTTGGTGATGATGGGGCAGAAGATTAGTGTAGAGTATTTTAAAGAGAGTTCATCATGAGAAAAGAGGCATTTCTCTTTGGTTATGGGATACAGGGTGTCTCATTGGCAAAAGGTCTAAGGAGAGAGGATTTTGACCTTCACATTATAGAGGCTACAGAGGAGCCTTTCAGTAGAGCCAAAAAGGATGGTTTTGTCAATGTTCGTCTGCTAGATGTAACAGAAGACGCTAAATTGGAGAGATTGGATATTGGGGATGATAGCTACATTATCTGTGTGATGGATGATAAACATCTAAATGTCTTTTTGACTCTATCTCTTCGTTCTCTCTTTCCCAAAACAACCATAGTCGCAATCTCCGATTCTGTTCATACCACCGAGAAGCTAAAGATGGCAGGGGCTAATAGGATTATAGACCTATACCAAGTGAGTGCGGCTCATGTTCACAATATCTTGCAAAAACCCATAGCAACCAAGTTATTAGGAAGTTTTGTCTCTGATAGTTATGCTATATCTTTCAAAGAGATGCTCATCTCTCCCAACTCCTACCTAAATGGCATGATGACAGATGATGTCAACTTCTCTGAGTGTGGTGTGCTTCTGCTAGGGATTATAGAAGAGGAGTCTAGTGAGAAGTTTGTTTTTATTAGTAGTGGTATTGAACATCAGTTGCATAGTGGGGATACTATTATCTGTATAGGGTACAATGATGATTTGGAGAGGTTTGCAAAGGGGATGAAAGAGAGTAAATAGTCTTACTCTCTTTTGGCATAAAACTCTTTTTTAAACTCATCAAATCTCTTCTCTGCTATAGCTTGACGCATCTCTTTCATCAGATTTAGATAGTAGTAGAGGTTATGAATCGTTCCTAATCTATAGTAGGTAATCTCTCTAGCACGGAACAGATGACAGAGATAAGCCCTAGAGTAGGTTTTGCAAACCATACAACCACACTCTGGGTCTAGTGGTCTCTCATCCTCTTTGAATCTTGCCGCTTTTATGTTGACTTTTCCATACGAGGTAAATAGGGTTCCATTTCTGGCATTTCGCGTAGGCATCACACAGTCAAACATATCTACACCTCTTGATACATTCTCTACCAAATCCTCAGGTGTACCAACTCCCATTAGATACCTTGGTTTATCCTCTGGCATAAACTGTGTAGTCCACTCGACAGTCTCATACATATCCTCACTGCTCTCACCAACAGATAGCCCACCGATAGCAAAACCATCATAATCCAAAGCACAAAGCTCTTTGGCTGACTTCTCTCTAAAGGCTCTGTCTGTTCCTCCTTGGATGATTGCAAATATATTTTGTGTTAGTGCTTTACCCATTTTTTGATTGGCTCTGTGGTACTCTATAGACTCCTCTGCCCAACGAGTGGTTCTCTCTATACTGGTTTTGATTCTCTCTTGCGTAGCAGGAAGAGCCACAAGGTCATCAAGTATCATCATAATATCTGAACCTAGATTGTACTGAATATCTATCACTTTTTTGGGAGTAAAGTAGTGTTTGCTTCCATCTATGTGACTTCTAAAAGTGATACCTCCCTCATCTATTTCAACATTGTCAGAGAGTGAAAAAGCTTGAAACCCTCCACTATCAGTCAAAAAACTTTTTGGGAACTTCGTAAAACCATGTAGTTTACCCATCTTCTCTATAACATCATCTCCAGGTCTTAGATATAGATGATAGGTATTTCCCAAGATAATATTTGGTTTTATAAATGTTGTTAAATCCGTGGCATCAAGTGCTTTTACTGCTCCTACCGTTCCTACAGGCATAAAAACTGGTGTCTGTATGGTTGAGTGGGCTGTTTTAATGGTTCCCGCTCTAGCTTTGCCATCTCTTTTATCTATCTTAAAATCCATTGTGTTATAATTATCCTTAAATATTAGATTAAACCTAAAAAAGTATTATACCTAAAAGAGTTAAATGAAAAACATATTAATCCTCGCAAATAGTGAGATGGCAAAACATTTTCTAGAGTGGGTAGGCAAGAGTCGGATTGATAATAACCGTTATTATATCACCTGTAGTAATCATTTGAAATCAACAGTTGAAGAGACAGGTAACTTATCATTTTTGGCAGAAGACCCTACAAGCTATCTAAAACTTAAAAATATCATGAGTGAAATCTCTTTCTCTGCTGTTTTTATAGTGATGAATGACCGAGAGGAGGCTATCTACTCCTATAAAAATGTACGAATGTTATATCCTAAACTTCGTATTATATTTGTTAGTAAGTGGGATGATTTGGAGCTTGATGATAGTTATGTGAAGGTTATTAATGTCAATGAGTTGATGGCAAGTCATCTCTACGAGCATCTTCCAGATGTTCCCATTGTTGCTAAAAATATAGGTTTGGGTAGAGGTGAGATTATGGAGGTACTAGTTCCATTTGGTAGTTCATATGCATATAGACATGTAGGTTCAGTCTCTCACAGTAAGTGGCGTATAGCAGTTATATATAGGGCTCAAAAGCAGATTCTTCCAAGTAGTACAACGATGATAAAACCAAATGATAGGATGATAATTGTAGGGAATCCTACGGTTTTAGAGGGGGCATATAGAAGAATCACTAGAAGAAAAGGGCTGTTTCCTGAACCATTTGGCAAAAATCTCTATCTTATTATAGATATGGATCACGAGAAGGAGGATATTATACTACAGCTTAATGAGGCGATTTTTCTTCTCAAACAGCTCTCCAAGAGTAGACTCTATATTCGTGTGACACATGTGACCTCTTTAGAGCTTTTAGATGAGCTAAGAGAGTTCGAGACGGACACGATTCAGCTTCTAGTCAACTATCACTATGATAAACTACTAAATAATATAGATTATGATACTGTCTACTATGATATAGGACTCTTTTTAATAGATAACTCTCTATTTAAAAGCTCTCTACAGGATAGACTCTATATGCAGAAACGCTCTATCTACCTCTTTGGTGAATATCCTCTATATGATATAAGCAAAGCAGTGATTTTAATGGGAGACGAGGAGGCGATGGAGTCTATCTCCTCTTCCGTATTTGACCTCTCAGAGAGGTTGGGGTTGGAGTTAAATCTCTGTAACTATGACCCAGAAGGTGATTTTTCAGAGAAAAAAAATATTATAGAACACTATGAGCGTCTATCAAATCTTTATAGTTTTCATATAGATATAGTAGAGAAAAAATCTAATCCTATAGTAGAGTTAAGAGATGCAGATGAGATTTTACATATCGTACCATTTAACAGGTCGGTTCTAAAAAAACCTATTGCTAATTTCTTTTCTCGAAAATTTTCGCACTATTTTTTAAGTATCAAAAAACACCCACAGCTTTTGATACCTGTTGAGGAGTAGGGGATTGTAAGTACCTACCCAAAATTAATTTCAAAAAGATTAGAATCGGAGACTTTAGTCCAAGAAGTTTAAAATTTTACTTTAAGTTATTATCAGCAATTTTTTTTGCTATCTCACTTTGAGGCAACTGCAACAGAAGTGGTTTTTTATCTCTCTTAAGCCACTTCAAAACAGTAACTATCTCACCCTCTCTCATCGCAGTACATCCAGCAGTCCCTTTGCCATTTTTGTTTCGTATATGCATAAAGATACATGAACCTGCATTAGCCACTTGATTTGAGTTGTGATTTACTGTAATACCATACTTATACAGGTCATTTTTCAACTTCATATGCTCAAAACTTTTATAATCTTTTGCAGTCTTGGTACTATCTATTATGGTGTTATAGTGCTTAGATTTACTATCATCGACACAGTGGTCTGTCTCTTTGTAGGCACTATATGGGAAATCTATCTCAAAATTATCATACCCAAATCCATTACCCAACGCAAAAAGTCCAGCAGGTGCTTTTCCGTCTCCCTCTTTTTTTACATATTTTGCATCTTTTGGCACGGTGTGTAGTCCTACTCCCCAACCCAAACCATTTCTGCCTAAAACAATGGTTATAGGAGTTCCTACTTTTTTCCAACTCTTATCCCCTCTCTCATATCGTTGAAGCTCTCCATCTTTTGTACTCCAATTAGCTGTTGTTACCATAAGTAATTGGCTACTATCAGAGGGAAGCGTAATCATATTTTTATCACCTACGGTAGGTTCTGCTTGACAAGCTGTAAAGAGTGCTAAACTCAATGTTAATGTATGTAGTTTTTTTGGTCTAGAAATATTAAATTGCCCAAGACCTTCCGAAATACTTTTATCAGTATTTTTATTTTCTTGAATAGCAGCTTTTT
>NZ_JAACKB010000098.1 GCF_010892395.1 Sulfurovum sp. bin170 | reverse complement strand
TAAATCATCCTTCAAATAATAGAAATTTTTTTTAATTAAAAAAAACATTTTATCATTTTTAATGTTTTATAATAATCTATTATGTATTTTAATATTTTTATTTTAGTAAACTAAAAAATAAAATATTTAACTTAATTAGGAAATTATTCTTATTCCAAAAGGTCTATTCATTGCCAACCAAGACAAATTAAGTCACAAACTAAACAGTTAGTTTTAGATATAATATCGCAAAAAATTTTGGAGGGTATTATGTGTGTTGAGAAACTACAAAAAATTCTTTTAGCTATGGCACTGGGCATTGTGATGATGTTGGCAGCTATTGGTTCACTAAAGGCTGCGTTTATACTGCATGTAGGCATTATGATTATGTTGATTTTTTCTGGATTTACAGGGTTTTGTTATATTACCAAAGTACTCAGTGCTGCCTTTCCATCATGTAACGAGGATAAAAATTAATGGCAAACATCTCTTATAAAGACGCTGGTGTAGATATAGATGCGGGTAACAGTTTTGTAGAGGCGATTAAAGATGATGTAAAATCAACTTTTGACTCTAATGTAATTGGAGGAATTGGGTCATTTGCAGGGGCTTATGCACTTCCTACAGGATACAAAGAGCCTGTGATTCTATCTGCTACTGATGGGGTTGGAACTAAACTAAAACTTGCAATTGAGAGTAACAGATTTGACACTGTGGGTATAGACTTGGTAGCGATGTGTGTCAATGACCTTATCTGTAACTTTGGTACTCCTATGTTCTTCTTGGATTACTATGCAACAGGAAAACTTGTGCCTAAAAATGCACAGGCTGTTGTAGCAGGAATCGCAGAGGGTTGTCGCCGTTCTGAGTGCTCTTTGGTGGGTGGAGAGACTGCTGAGATGCCTGGGATGTACTCAGATGATGATTTTGATTTGGCAGGATTTGCTGTGGGTATAGCAGAGAGAAGTGAGCTTGATACTTTGGCAAATGTGAAAGAGGGGCAGATAATTATTGCACTTCCAAGCTCTGGTGTTCACTCTAATGGTTATTCACTTGTCAGAAAGCTTTTCTTTGATAAGTTGGGGATGAGCTTAGATGATGATTTTAATGGTAAACCTCTAATAGAAACACTTCTTACACCTACAAGAATCTATGTCAAAGAGTTTAAAACCAATCGAAATAAAATTAAAGCTCTTGCACACATTACAGGTGGTGGAATAGTTGAAAATCTACCAAGAGTACTCCCTGATGGAATGAGAGCAAAAATTAATAGAGAGAGCATTAGGATTCTTCCTATCTTTGAGTTTATGGCTAAACATGTTGATGAGGAGGAGATGTTCAGAACCTTTAATATGGGTGTTGGGATGATTCTTGTTGTGAATGCAGATGATGTAGAGAGTGTTTGTGCCAATACGGATGGATATGTGATTGGAGAGATGATTAAAGGTGAAAAAGGTGTGGAGTTAGTTTAATTTATACAGTTTTTTTGATGATTTTCTTCAAAATAAGATATTTTTCTGATATAATACTATTAAAATAGATTATGGAAATAAATCATGAAATTAACGCTACGCCAAATGGAAATCTTTCTAAATGTTGTTCGAGAAGGACATCTTACCAATGTTGCAAAAAAAATGGGTCTAAGCCAGTCGGCTATCTCTATGTCTATTAAAGAGCTTGAGAATATACTAGGTAATCCTCTTTTTGATAGAATCAATAAAAAACTTATACTCAATGAGATGGGTAGAGCTTTTGATAAAGAGATCTCTCCGATTGTCAAAAAGTTAAATGATATTGAGTATGAGTTTAAAAATACCGTCAATAAAGGGATGGTAAGAGTAGGTGCAAGTACCACAATAGTAGACTATCTAATGCCACCTATAATATGTAGCTACATGAATAACTATCCTGATGTAAAGGTAGGACTCAAAGAGGGGAACACCAAACGCATAGTAGAGCTGTTAAAAGGTGGGGAGATAGATGTTGGGTTTATAGAGGGTTTGGTTAATGATCCAGATATAATCAAAGAGATTATTGGGGTTGATGAACTCGTTGTTGTGACTACAGATACCTCTCTGAACAAGGAGTTATTTATTGATACTATACAAGATAGAAAGTGGGTTCTAAGAGAAGAGGGTTCTGGTACTCGTGATGTCTTTTTGGATTATGTAAAAGATAAAGTTGACCATATCAATATCTTTTTGGAGTTGGGTCATACAGAGTCGATAAAATCACTTCTAATAAACCATCAATGTCTAACTTGTATATCAAAAATTGCGGTAAGAAATGAGATTGAAAACCATAAACTTATCAGAGTACCACTAAAGAACTTTGTGTGTAAACGAAATTTTTTGATGATTTATCATAAAGATAAGTATCATAGTGAACTCTTTGAGAAGTTTATCTATTTTACTAAAACTATGATTGGAGAGATGTTAGAAGAGGTGAATTAATCGCTTTTTGATACTCTTCTGGATGATTTAAATTCATAAAATTTTCATCTCTATCGAACTCTACAATTTGAGTCTCTACACTAGAGAGTAGAGCTTGTAACCTGTGATTATTCTCCTCTAAAAGCTCTTTGGCTTTAGAAAGTATAGTTCGTCTATAGATAGCACAGAGAGGCTCTACTCCAAAAGATGACTTAGCAACGATAACATCTTTTGAAGATATAGAGTTTTCATATAACTTCTCTATAGTCTCTATATCTATAAATGGAGCATCAACACTCAAAATAAAAATCTCCTCAATATCAAGACTTTCAAAAATAGAGACAATCCCTACAAGAGGTGATGACTCCTCATAACAATCCTCTATTACACTACAATCAAAATCAAACTTATTAGATTTAGCAGAGATATAAACTTTATCAAATATTTCAGAAAGTTTCACATATTGATACTCGGCAAGAGTAGAGTAGCCACCAAATGGGAGCAGAGCCTTATCTTGCCCCATTCGTGAGCTTTTTCCTCCTGCAAAAATTATGGCAGAACCAAATTGTTTATTATTCATTTATAATAGTCTCACTCTCTACATCATAACTATAATCAATAATCTTATTACTAATAAGTAGTCTAATAGCTTCTTCAATAACATCAATCGGAGCTATAAACCACTCTCTTGGACTATGTCGTTTTGCCTCATTATCAAAAATCTCTATATTCAAACATGCTTTTCCAAAAAACTTATGAAGCAGTTGTTCTAATTTTTGACTGTTCATATTAAAACATTGATAAATATCCACAATAGCAACATCTGCCATCAAATAAGTTGGTTCATTTCTAGCATTTTTAATCCTCTCTTTGACATCCCCTTTTGAAAACCCTATCTTATAGAGATTTCTCTTGGTAGCAATCCTATCATCACTACTTAAAGATTTCAAAACATAAATATATCCACTCTGCTTGTCATCATCTGTTATACTATATAGTCCACCCAGTTTGCTCTCATCATATTCGGTAACCCTTTTACCATCTTTGTAGAGTTCAGCAGAGAGTGAACGAAGTAACATATCGGACTCTGTACCATTTTCAAATATTAATCGTAGTCTTGCATTTGTTTTACCCTTTACTTTCTGACTCTCTCCCACACTTGCTACAAATAGTAAAATACCTTTTAATACAAAATAGTACCCCTCTCTTATCTGCTGTTCATTTTGAAATTTAATTAATCTCCTTTTGCCTATTTTCAAATCAACTTGACACTTTTTAAAAAGCTCTTCAAATTTATCAAAATTTTTACATCGTTTTCTTGATGCAACATAGTCAGGCATGGTTGTTGTTTTAGGTACATTTTTAAGTGTAAATATATCCTCTGTATTATCACTCAAAAGCCCTAAAATATCATCATTCAAAATATCATCAATGGACATTGGAATCGGAGGCTTTAGCCCCGAATAGTACGAGGCTAAAGCCATCGCTTCCAAGATTTGCAACAGATTAAACCTATCATATTTTTGAAGTGCTTCTACTTTTTGACCATCTTCTCGTATCCCTTGTAGTCGTGCATACAATCCTCGTTCAGTCATATCAAGTGAACGCTTTGGTTCATGACCATTCTTCTCTACAAAAAGATTTATCTCTTCAAATGATGCAAGAAGCCTATCATTAGCAGTCACTACAGGATTTTTAGCCTTTGCTTCACTAAGCAACCCCAAAGGGTCTTCATTCAAAATATCATCAAGTGAAAACTTAGCCATTTTTTCGCTCTCGTCTTAAATTATTTAAAAATATCAAAGCCTCTGCCATTCGCTTCTCTAAAGCATCAAGTGCATTTATATCAGGAAGTCTATGTCGCTCCTGTTTGAACTTGGCAATCTTTGGATAGAGTATCAAAGCCTCCTCTTGTGTCATAGTGATTCGTGTGAACTCTATGGACTCTTGAATCAGCTTTAAAACCCCAGTAGTTACAGACTTAGATAAAATTTCAAAGGCTTTTTGAAAAGGGTTAATAGTATCTATCAAGTCGATGTGCAACTCATCTATATTCACAAATTTATCTGCCATCTTGATAAACTTCTTATCCCCCTCCTCTTTTATCTCTCCATTTTTAACCACCGAATCGACCACTACAAATTGTCGTAGTGACTCCACCTCTTCATCATCAAGTTCAGGATATTTTATTTTTATAATTTTAGGTATCAGCACTTGGTTAATCACCTCTGCATCGACATTTCCTGGCATTGCCTTTAACATAT